>NZ_JAGHQV010000004.1:0-216915 GCF_017744175.1 Thalassotalea sp. G20_0
GCCTGTTTGCCGGTGATGCCCGGGTCGTGTCCAGGGTAATTGATAAGTTAACCGAACAGGCGGAGTCGCTGGTGCAGACCCTGGCAACTCACGGGCTTGGCTGGTTAACAACCGTGGATCAGGCAACGGGGCAGCAGAACCTGGAAGTCGTAAAGGAGATCCTGGTTCGTCGTGGAAATACTCTGGTAGAACCACTGCTGACCGGCGTGGCGGGCGAGGCGGCGGCACTCGGAAACCAGGCATCAGAATCCACCGCGCTCAGAAACGCCGTGATGCCGTTCGTACAGGACCAGGTCCAGAAAGGTCAGGTACTGGAACGGCTGGCCGCTCACGGAGTGGATGCGCTGGTAAACAGTGTCTGCAAGCATAAGGACGACCTTGCAGGGGATGTAAAAGCACTGACCCGGGCAAGCATCGACAAAGCCGTACCGGAACTTGAAAGGCTCCTGCACACAAGGTTACGAGCCCTGGCTGCCGCAATGAAAAAGAGTCCAGAGGATAAGCGCGACGTAGTGGCTGACCTGCGCCAGGCGGCAAAAGCGCAGAAGCCAGAGGAAAGGGCTGGAGATGTTGCTGTCACCAGTGTGAAGAAAACGACAACGAACCCTCATAACCAGCAGGACCACTGGCATGATGCCCGTCAGGCCGCAGCAGAGCAGGCCAGCGAAATGGTCGGTGATTTAATCAAGCTGACCATAGATGAAACAGAACAACTGGAAGTGGCCAGGTCAATACTGTCTGACAGCTTTGGCAAGGTTATCAAGGTCGCCGTTCAAGAAGGTGCCGGATTTGTTGCCAAACACCAGGGCAATGGTGTGGTGCTGTCCGGGGATGGCATAGCTAAACTGACCGGCGTCGTATCTCCATTTCTTACGACAAACGTTGTCGAAAGTATCACCGAAAAGCTGTTGTCTGCTGCCTGGCAACAACAAACAGTGAGTGAGGTGAAGAAGGCAGCTGAACAAGCACTGATCCCGGGCAGCCCGGATAAAGTCAGTTCGACACAGAAGCAGCAAACTGTCCGACAGGTAGCTTCGGTTCAACGTACGACTATTGGCAGCGAAGTCGATGACATGCTGAAAACAGGCCTCGCCGAGATGCTGCACAGCGGTGCAGACCAGCTGGAAGCGGTTTTGGAAGGTCTGCCTTACGACAGTGTGAAAGCGATGGCCAGTGACCTGACATTGCAGGGGATCGCTGATGGCACCAGGTGGCTGGACGTACTGGCAACCGGCCTGTTTGCTGATAATGAAGTGGTCGTCCCCAGGGTGATTGATGCCATTACTGAGCAGGCGGTGGTGACCCAGCAGGCGGTCATTGACGGTGTGCTTGGCTGGCTGGCTAAAGAAGATACCACGACAGAACTGCAGCCGAACCGGCAGAAACTGCTGGATATTCTTGTGCACAGATTGAATGGCCTGGTTGTACCGACAGTGACGGGTACCTCCAGCCTGGTGGCAGAGAGCCTACAGCAAACATCACAGTCCCGGTCTCTCAGGGATGCAGTGCTTCCTTTCCTGCAGAATCAACTCAACAGGGGGCAGGTACTGGAACAACTGGCCGGTTACGGTGTGGATCAGCTTTCAGGCTGGATACGTCAGCATAGAACGGTGCTCCGGCACGATGTAGAAGTCCATGTTCGGGCAATGATGCGACAGGCGGCCCCGGAGATGGAATCCATCCTGCATGATCGGCTGGCGACTCTGCGCTCTGCGGTCAACGGTAGTCAGCAGGATAAGGGTGATGTTGTCGCTACCCTGCGCAGGGCTGCGGAAGCAATAGCACCTGCTCAAGGGGTGAACACAGCCACTGAGAAAGGCGGCCACTCTCGTCAGTCTCAAATGATGGATGACCTGATACCAGACCTGAGCAAGGGCATTATGGAAGTGATTACTCAAGGCGCTGATATCATCCGTCGTAAGGCATGGGCAGACAATCTGCGGTTGAAATCCGGGAACGATGCAGATCGTTCCAGAATGTCTATTTTCCCAATCGTTCTTCCCCATGTTCAGCGAATGGTTAACGAAGCGGTGAGTGCCGGGGCTGAATACGGTATCGGAACGCTTGCAGAACCATCCGATGGCAATTCGGCTGGCATTACCGAAGCTGTTAACCTCCATGTGCAAAGTCTTACGGCTAACTATTTAGGCCAGGCGGTTGCCGATTCGATTGAGGGTATGGCTAATGCCGTTTATAACCATGCAGATGGCATCCAGAGCGCAATTGAGGCGCTTTTGAAGAATGTGAATGTCGAAGCTTCAGCACCATTGGACCTGGCAGCATTATTAATGCCGCATATTGATGGTGCAATCGATAAGGCCCTGAATCATGGCAAGGGTTTTATCCGGGAAGGCATGGAAAAATGGATCAAAGCCAATGCCCTGGCAGCGACACCGGAGCTGCACAAGGCCATTGATAAAATGTTAACGCATCTGATGGCTAATGGTGGGGAATGGATTATCCGTCATCAACAAGGGGTTGAGTTAGAGGTTATCGAGCCAATACAGAAGGCGATGGCCGAAACACTCAAGCAGGCTCAGGCGGATATTATTCAAAATATTGCTCTCTGGTTGAGTAACGACGCTAATTTACACCATTTCGTTGCAGTATTTACCGACCAGATTCGCACAACGGTTACCCGGGTTGTTGTCGATGCTGTGGCAAAGCAGATTGCTGGAAAAGAGGGAGAGACAGAATGTAAACGTGCAGTTGATGATATGACGCCTTACCTGACCCCCATTATTGATCAGGTGTTGACCCGGGCGATGACTTACACGGGTCGCTGGTTTTCTGGTTGGGTCCGGGATCATGGTGCCGACATCTCATCTCTGGTGAATCCCCTGATTGATAAAACCGTGGAGGAGGTTATGCCTTCTGTACGTCAGGCGGTTCAGGATAAAGCATTACTGCTGGCACGAAATAAAGCACAGGACATTGATTTCAATAAGCTGGCTGCAGAAATGGCGGCGGCTTTTGCCCACAGCTTTGATCCGGATAAGATTACGTCCGGCGTTGTGCAGGTTCAACCAAAAAGCTGTGTGGCCAGGGAGCTCCCGAAAATTTTATGTTTCCTGATGCAGACGACGGAAACCTATGAGTGTTTGGGAGGAAATCTCAATGAACCGGTGAAGATTGACCGGGTCATCATAGATGGTCGGGTGTTTAAGAATATTCAGGCTTACCTGACGAAAATGAAGGATGGCTCTATTCAGATTCGCAAAATGGATCTGATATTCGAGAATGAAAATCAGGTTGATGTTGATAT
Organism: Thalassotalea sp. G20_0; assembly: GCF_017744175.1. Classification (NCBI taxonomy): domain Bacteria; kingdom Pseudomonadati; phylum Pseudomonadota; class Gammaproteobacteria; order Alteromonadales; family Colwelliaceae; genus Thalassotalea; species Thalassotalea sp. G20_0. The sequence continues at coordinate 3,266 of NZ_JAGHQV010000004.1, forward strand.
CGAAGTGACCGGAGTATCCATTTCCTATCAATTACCGGAAAAAAGCAAGTTGTACAAAGCCGCTCTATTAGCAGCTGCCCCTGCGATGAGCCCTGCCGATTTAGCCAGGAGTCTGCTGGATACATTTACGCCAGATCATATTGATTTCAATGTTGATCAAATTACGGGTGAGTTTCACGACAATATTCTGGACGGCCCCGGAGAAGATATTCTCAGTTTTGGCCTTAGCAACCTGAAACTCTCTCTTAACATACATAAGTATGCTCCAAGACCTTACATCGATATCAGTGTCGGGCCGCAGGATGGACATCCAACCATTGAGTCAGTAAAAGTGAGTTTGGCAGGCCATAGCCTGGTTGATCATGTCGAGGCGGATATTCACATTGACCGTCATCGTAATGGTTACGCTGATGTAACGACACTGCTGATGCCTGACCGGTTGAGTCGTTTTGCCGGGTGGCTGATTGGCGGGCCTATTAAAGTCGATGCCAAAGTTGCTATTAACAATACCACAGGAACTCTGGATGATATTGAATCCATCCGTGTTCATGCCGGCCGTTTCGGTAAGGTATGTAAAGCCATGTTTAAAAATACGCTTAAAGCCTACAATCCCGGACTCACTTTGGCAGATGATGGCAAGGCGGTTATCAAGTTAAAGTTAACGCTATTCTCTGAAGAAAGGTCAAACCCGATTACCCGCTGGTTAGCCAAAACGGCCAATCGCATCCTGCAATTTTTCACCGTACCTGTTGCAATACCGATGTCGTTCAAAGGCGCTCCCTATACACCTGCCTTGCAAGGTGAAAGGGGAATTGGGTCATTTAACGCCCTGCGATTTATTGATGGCTTATTTAACCCCTGTCCTTTGTCCATTCACAGTGATACCCATGAAGAGTTGCTGAGTGCGCTAAGGACGGTATCAATCGATGAAAATCCAAAATATCATCTTATCCTGCTTGGTAAGGTCATTGATCAGGTGATCAAAGAATTCCGGCTGGGTAATGCTCCGTCACACTCCATTCTGGCAAGGAAGATTCCATTGGAAAGTCTGGTTTTGCTGGTTAATAGTGTGAAGGGAAATACAACTGGACCGCAGGATCTGTCCCGTCTGTTATTCCTGGTTGCCAACCTGGTGGAAGCGCTTCCGGAAAGAGCGGTGCAACTGGTGAACAGATCCGAAGTTACTCCTGAATCAGCGGGACAGCCCTACCTGTTGCATCTGATATCTACCACACCCACCAGCTCCTGGCTGGCTAACCCGGAGGATGGCAAAGTGCTGGAGCCGATTTACCAGAGTTATCAATTCCAGCGTTTGCAGGAATTCTGGCAGAACAGTCAGAGTAATCCTGATGGCAGTATTTACAATCCCGCTAGTGAAAAACGGCCTGAACAAAAGCTTACTGAAGAGGTGGTAGGGACGGTACGTAAGCTGGTCGGTGACATAGATATGCCCGATGACATCAGGCTGATGATGGCCCGGGACTTTGATTTTGCCAATAAGATGTTCGGAGCAGGGGCTCCTGTAAAGCAGGATTTGCCAGTCAATTCCCGGGCAAATCCGTTGCCGCACTCTTCGCAGGGTGTATTGCCTGTTAGTCTTATAAAAGAAATGGATAGGCCAAAACGTCGGCTTAATGCCCCGGCAGACCCGAAACTTTCTGGGGGCTTTCCGGCCCTTGCGGGTTGATTAGATAAATAGTGAGTATGCTTTCAAGAAGAGCTGGCCCATTTAAACAACACATGCCAGCCTCCTACCTTTCTAAGTACCTTTCCCTATATCTATGTTATTATCCAATCCTGTTCACCGTATCCAGGCCAGGGATACTCTCTGGCGGAAGGGTACCTATAACAATTCATTAATTCTTAACTGTGCAGTTCTTCTACCTCCACCATTTTAACAACGTATGATAAGTAAGGAAGCCTGAGAGAAGTATGTCGAGCCAGATCACTATCGCGCTGTCCAAGGGGCGCATCCTGAAAGAGACTCTCCCTCTGTTGAAAGCTGCGGGTATTGAGCCTGCGGAGGATCCGGATAAAAGTCGCAAACTGGTGATTGGTACCACGCACCCCCATGTAAACCTGCTGATTGTCCGGGCCAGTGATGTGCCAACCTATGTTGAGTACGGTGCCGCCGATATGGGCGTGGCTGGCAAGGATGTGCTGATGGAACACGGCTCCTCTGAGTTATATGAACCTCTGGATTTGAACATTGCCCGGTGCAAATTGATGACTGCGGGGAAGGTTGGCGCAGCACAATCCTCTGGCCGACTTAAGGTGGCGACGAAATTTGTCAATATTGCCAAGCAGTACTATGCCTCCCGGGGGATCCAGGCGGATATCATTAAACTCTATGGTTCCATGGAACTGGCTCCGTTGGTTGGCCTGGCGGATATCATTATTGATGTGGTGGATACCGGAAACACCCTGCGGGCCAACGGTCTGGAGCCTCAGGAGCTGATTGCTGAAATCAGTTCCAGAATGGTGGTCAACAGGGCATCCATGAAAGTGAAGTACAAAATGATTGGCCAGCTACTGGATCAACTCTCCAGAACCATTGCAGAAACCAATACGGTTGAGGAACAAGCATGACGTCGGAAGTCGTAGCCCCGGTTCAACTGGATTTCAGCAGTCCGACGTTTTCATCCCGGCTTGACGCTCTATTGGCCTGGGAGTCTGTTTCAAACGACAGTGTCCAGCAGCAGGTGAAAGAAATTATTGCTCAGGTGCGCAGACAGAAAGATCAGGCTGTGATGGACTACACATGTCGTTTTGATCGGCGTCAGGTCACCAGTATGGATGAACTGACTCTCGATGCTGAGCGCCTGCAGCAGGCGCTCAACAGCATTCAGCCTGAGCAGCGGGCAGCGCTGGAAACCGCCGCAAAGCGGATTCGTGACTACCATCAGCATCAGCAACAGAGCTCCTGGAATTACCGTGAGAGCGATGGCACATTGCTTGGCCAACAGGTGACCCCGATGGATCGGGTGGGACTTTACGTGCCCGGTGGCCGTGCATCCTATCCTTCATCGGTACTAATGAATGCCATACCAGCCTCGGTTGCCGGGGTGCCTGAGGTGGTGATGGTGGTTCCCGCACCAGACGGTGAGCTGAATGAACTGGTACTGGCGGCGGCCGCTGTTGCCGGGGTCAGTCGTGTATTTACCATCGGTGGTGCCCAGGCGGTGGCGGCACTGGCCTATGGCACGGAAACGATCCCGAAGGTGGATAAGATTGTCGGTCCCGGCAATATTTATGTCGCTACCGCCAAGCGGGAAGTGTTTGGTCAGGTGGGTATCGATATGATTGCCGGCCCGTCAGAAATACTGGTGGTTTGTGATGGCCACAGTAACCCCGACTGGATCGCCATGGATCTGTTCTCCCAGGCGGAACATGATGAAGATGCCCAGGCAATTCTGATTTCACCGGACCGGGATTTTCTGGCGCAGGTGCAGGAGAGTATGAATCGACTGCTGCCAACCATGGAACGGCAGGATATTATCGCAGCGTCGCTTAATAAGCGCGGAGCCCTGATTGCCGTACCTGACCTTGAGGCAGCCTGTGAACTGGTAAATCGCATCGCACCGGAACACCTTGAGCTATCGGTTGAAGAACCCGAGAACTGGCTGCCAGAGATACGCCATGCCGGTGCTATTTTTATGGGCCGATATACGGCAGAAGCTCTGGGTGATTACTGTGCGGGCCCGAACCATGTATTGCCCACATCAGGAACCGCACGCTTCTCTTCACCTTTGGGGGTGTATGGCTTCCAGAAACGTTCTTCGGTGATTCAGTTTTCTGCGCAAGGGGCATCGGAAATGGGGAAGGTAGCTTCCGTTCTGGCCAGGGGAGAGTCACTGACTGCCCATGCGCGTTCGGCAGAGTATCGTATTAACCAGGAGGCTGACCGAGAATAGCGCCCGTAGCGAGGATGGCAGCAAATTGGTCTAAAGTACGCTTTTGTTCGGTAAATAGCCCCGCTATGCACCTCACAAAACCGAATTTTTATCCTCAATCTTCTGCCGCCCTCGCTACGGGGTCGCCTGGATGTGCGCTATTCTCGGACAGCTTCCCGGTGGCCCAAGAACCCACAATAATAAGGGATTGGCCGAAGAGGCAAAAGCCTGCTTCAGCCCTTAGTCAATTTGCTGGTTACATAGCAGTCTGGAATTCGAAAAGAGTCTCAAAGAATTTTACAGGAAAAGTTCTGTTCTGTGTGTTGTGTACTCGCAGATTCAGGTTTCCATTTAACATTACTGAGTAATGCTTTATCAAGATAATTTAAACACCAAGGGTTATACCTTATCAGAGAGTTTTTATCTTCATAAAAGCGTATGATTTCTGGAAGGTCGTCAATTGTTGCTGTTGAGTTCAGATTATTATCACCGTTATCTGGATCTTCTTTCATTATTTTTAATTTTTCGAAAGATTCATCAAAGATTTTCTCAAAAATAAATCTTGCTTCCTGTGGAGAGATATCCTTCAGGTAATCTTTGTGAAGAACAATAAAATGAGTGTGAATTCCTCCCGCCTCATATTTTGGTTTTAATTTTCGAAAGATTGACTGTTCAATCGAATTCATTATCCCGGAATTAGCGGACTTTATTTTCAGATTCCCGTAGAAATGATCGACAATCCAAGGAGGTGTACGAAGTAAAAAACCAATCAAATCAGAACTGCAAGGTGTTTCTTTTAATGTTGGGATAGATCGAAAAGCAGTAGAACAGAAGTCTTTCTTCAGTTCGTTTACTTTGAATTTTGGTTTCCCGATAGCCATAATGTTGGCAGCTCCTGTACCCTGACAATCATCTGTCAGTACTGCATAAACATTCATATGTTTGGAAAGTAATTCCCTGAAGTCTCGGTGTGTAATAAGTTTTTCATAGCGAATCACAAGAGGTTTTTTATCCAGGGGCCGGTAAAATTTTTTTGTCATGTGGATTGATGGCAAATCGGGTAGGGCCCTGGCAGCCTGTACAGACCTTGATGCAGCTGCATCCCCTGCTGTATTACATGTTCTGTGAGTAATGGGATTGTTGGTTTCACTTTCCCTTTGCGAAACTTTATTATCAATATTATCAATTTTTCGATTTTTGTTTTCTAGGTGGGGATTATAAGTGATTTTTGAAACATCATCATTATTTACACTGTGCATAGTCTGAAACCATGATTTTGAAAAAAACACAAGACCCATTTCGTTTAATGGTTCTTGACCTTTTGTTTTAATTCTGACCTTTTTTCTAAAATTAAGTTCCCTTAGGGGGCTTGTCCGAAATAGACTGGCCTACACGTCAACTGCTCCTGAGTTGCTCAAACTCCGTTCGTCCTGAGCGGAGACTGTGCACATCAAGCTCATTGAAATGACGTACTATTCGGCTTCCCGATGGAAGCCGAACGTTTTTCAGAGGAGTTTCATAGCCATCAACAGAGCACCGTGCATGGCATCACCCTGTGGCAGGGTGGCAATGGCCGCAACATCCTCTGGCAACCAGGGCATAACGTACTCACTCAGCCCGCCCACTAATGCACACTGGCTAGCGCCACGCTGATGAAGGACCCGGATCATCATGGCTGCGTCGCCAGCGCACTCACGAATCAACTGTTCTGCCAGCTTATCGCCCTTGCTCAAATGCTCAACCACCATCGGTCCATAAGAACCGTAGTCTCTCGGCAGAGCACTGTCCTGCCAGGCAACGGCATTTTCAGGACGGTTGTCAAATGTTGCCATGATGGCCTGGCTTAAAGGGGTTTCTTCTTTCATACCTTCATGGGCCAGCAGGGCATAACGGACTGCGGCGAGGCCCAGGCTGGCACCACTGCCATGATCCGAGATCGGGAAACCCCAGCCGCCCAGTGTTTTCATGTCACCTTCAATCAGGCTGGCACCACAGGAGCCGGTACCAAGAATCAGGATCGCTCCGTCCTTGCCATTAAAGGCACCCATGCAGGCGGCGTAGGCATCGGTTTCCAGGAAAATACCGGCAAACGGAAAGCCCCAGTCCAGAACAAGGTCTCGTTCTTTCTGCTGATTGACACCGGCCAGGCCAAGACCGGCATACATACGTCCAAAGTCGTTTTCTTCCAGGCCTGCTTTATCCATCGCTTCACAGGTGGCCTGCATGATGGCATTACAGGCTGAATCAAGCCCGGTACGAGGGTTCGCGCTGCCTGCGAACCCTTCCCCAAGAATAGTGCCGTCGAGATCGGCGATACGCGCCCGGCATGAAGTACCGCCGCCGTCTACGCCCAGAAGAAGAGGTTGTTTGCGGTCAGTGTTGTTTACTGAACTGTTCGTCAAGAGTGCGGATGCCATATCTGCTTAATCCTGCAGGCAGCTGTAATCGGAGATGGTAACACCCATACTGCCAAGAGCTTCAGGCAGTGATGGATCGGTCAGAATGGCCAGCTCACGGGCTCTGGCGGTTGCATAACCGCTGGCTGCCTGCAGCGGTTCGTCGATCAGAGCCGGATGTGCCATCAGCTCCAGCACCTGAACTCTGCCCAGGTATTGGCGAACGATCTCAAGAAGGTGTTCACCTGTCAGATTGTCACCGTAAAACTTGTCGGAAAAGCCCAGGCTTTTGCCCTGGTATTGGGTTATTTCATTTTCCGGGCGAAGTGGAACCTTGTACTCTTCAGCCAGCTTCCTGGCGATAGGGGCGACCAATGGGTGGCGATGGCAGTGGTGGTGACCATCCATATGGCTGAGTTCAACACCAAGGCTCAGGAAGTGTTCAATCTGTGCGCGCAGTTCGCATTCGATTTCTTCCGGGCTCATGGACTGATTGTCCCAGAACTGGCTCTGGTTCTGTAATTTACCGGTCTGGTCAAGCAGGGTAGGAACATTTTTGTCCATGGGGGTGCCTGCGGTCAGACGAAGATGGATGCCCACTTTCAATCCCGGATTGAGTCTGGCCAGTTCAGCAGCATGGCGCTCGGCAGGCATGCCCACCATGAAGGTGGTGGAGCGGACAATACCTTGTTGAAAAGCTTCGATGATGCCCAGGTTTACACCCCGGGTCAGGCCGAAATCATCGGCATTGACGATCAGTTTCATAGGGCGCTGGAGATAACTCTCCCCCTCAGAGATGTAGGAATTTTGAACCGCAACGGATTAAAGGAGGCGCTGCCCGCTACCCACCGCCCGCCGCCCGAAAAAACCGGGCTTGTGTGCTTTTTCGGGTGGCGGGCAGCGGAAAGCGCTTTTTTCTCTTCGCGGTTCCCAAACAAATTAAGCGAGGTTGGCAAATTGTGGCAGGTAATCGCGGTTCTCGGCGATGATATCGTCAAGAATCTTCTTACCCGTGGCCAGATCCGGAACCAGTGGGTTCAATGCCATGGCCATCAGAGCCTTGTCGTAATCGCCATAAACGGCAGCATCAATAGCCAGCGTCTCATAAGCCTTGACCTGCTGGAGCAGACCATTCAGATGCGTTGGCATAGTACCAAAAGAGATGGCATGTGCACCGTCGGCATCCACCATGGCATTGATTTCTACCACAGCATCGTCTGGCAGGCCATTGATGGCACCATTGTTACGGGTATTAACGACATTCATCGTTTTTTTGTTGTTCCAGATGGCATCTACCAGATCCAGAGAGACTTCTGAATAGTAAGCGCCGCCACGTTTTTCCAGCTGGCTTGGCTTATGATCCAGATCAGGATCGGCATACAGTTCAAACAGCTCTTCTTCGGTTTTCATCACCTGTTCTGCACGGGTACCACCAGACTCTGCGGCTTTCAGTTCATCAGCCAGCATCGCCTCTTTCAGATAAAAGTAACGGTGATAAGGGCAGGGAACCACTCCAAGGGCCTTCAGGAACGACTGATCCCATGGCTCTTCGGTAATGTTGTTCATGTTCAGACTGGCACCATCTCCCAGCAGTTTGAGAACTTCCTGAGTCTTATCTTCACCGGCAACGGAAACTTTGTGAACCCATACCATGTGGTTCAGACCGGCAAAATCCAGGGACGCTTCTTCCGGCTTAACACCCAGCATGCGGGCAATGGAGTAGTGCATATTGATGGGGACGTTACAAAGCCCCATCACTTTGACATTGGTATGCTTGATAACGGCTTCAGTCACCATACCAGCCGGATTGGTAAAGTTGATCAGCCAGGCATTTGGGGCAACTTCTTCAATATCACGACAGATGTCGAGAATCACAGGGATAGTACGCAGCGCTTTGGCAAAACCACCAGGCCCGGTGGTTTCCTGACCGATGACATTGTATCGCAGGGGGATACGTTCATCACGGGCACGGGCTGCCAGACCACCCACACGGAACTGGGACATAACAAACTGGGCGTCTTTGATGCCTTCACGACGGTTCAGTGTTGCCCATACTTTAATATCAAGGTCGGCTTTTTCGATCATGCGCCTGGTGAGATCGGCGACAATGTTCACTTTGTGTTCACCGTCTTCAACATCAACCAGGCAGATTTCGGTAACAGGCAGCTCACGGATACGGCGGATAATGCCGTCAACCAGCTCCGGTGTGTAGCTACTGCCACCGCCAATAATCGTCAGCTTAAGATTTTTCATGATAATTTCCTGAGAACCTTTGCTCTTAAATTGCTATTTAAGAGTACGGACGGACTCTCTCTGTCGTAATTCTGGTTTAAATGTTTCCAGTGCGGGCAACGGTTGTTGATTCATCAGGCCTGAAAGTGCTTCTGATGCCCGGGCCGCCATCTCTTTGATGGGAAAGTGCACTGTTGTTACCGCAGGCGTTAACATGGTGCAGATACTGACGCTGTCAAAACTGACCATGGAGATATCGCCTGGAACGGTCATTCTGCGTTCTCTGAACAGGTCAAAGGCACCCACACACATCTCTTCGCTACAGGAATAAACGGCAGTGATATCCGGATGTTTTTCCAGGATTTCGGCCATGGCGTGATAACCGCCTGTCCGGTCATAATCTGCTTCGGCCACCAGTGATTCATCCAGTTCAATGTGGTGTTCACGCAGTGCCTGCTCATAACCCTGAAAACGCAGCTGTGCGGTGAGTCGCTCCCGTGGGCCTGCCAGACAGGCAATTTTGCGATGACCATGCTCTATGAGATGGTTAACGGCCAGCTTACCAGCTTCAGCGTGTTCAAATGCGACACAGCAGTCTTCCAGCCCCTCAATCTGTCGGTCCAGGAGGATAAACGGAGTTTCTTCCTTCGCCAGCTCAATCAGTTCTTCGTCGTATAGATTACGGGCATGAAGAATCAGACCATCACAGCGCATATCCTTCAGTCGTTGGATTGCCTTCTGTTCACTTTCCCGTGAGCGCTTGCCCCGGCTGACCAGCAGAAATTTTCCCTGCTGATCCATCTCTTCCTGAACTTCAGCCATCAGCTCGGAGAAAAAGGAGCCCCGGTAGGAGGTAACCACCAATCCAACGGTGTTGGAGGAAGAGGTCGCCAATGAGCGAGCCAAAGGGTTCGGGCGGTAATTCAGCTTTTTCATCGCCTTATGTACGCGCTCTCTGGTCGCTTCCTTAATCTGACCTGTCTCGTTGAGAACCCGGGATACCGTTGCCCTGGAAACCCCTGCCAGTTCAGCTACGTCCTTTATGCTCGCCATTGCTGTCTCCTGATTCCGATCTGATTACGCCGGGCTTTTTCGTGAAAATACCTTGTGGAGTACTCTCTTTTCGCTATGGGCATTCTGGATGCCAAAGATCGACTTAGAAAATGGCTGCGTTCAGTCGTTTAAAAAATTATTGGTTGTCCAGTCGCTGATACAGACGGATCATCTCTTCTACCATATCCTGTGCCAGCATAGAGTTCATCAGGTGGTCCTGTGCATGAACCAGCAGCAGGTTAACCGGTACCTTGCCTTCCCCATTGTCAGCAGCGATCAGGGCAGTCTGCATTTTATGGGCCAGTCTGCCAGCTTCGCGGGAATCGGCAAGGGATTTTTCCGCTTTGACATAATCACCACAGCGGGCGTGTGCCAGGGCTTCGAGAGCCTGACTTTTGGCTTCGCCGGATTTAACAATCAATTCCATTACAACGTTGTCGACGTTCATGGGAAGTCTCCTGAAAACAAGGGAGTAGTAGTACACCCACCGGACTCAGCCGGTGGGGAGGGTAGGTGTTACGCGATGGCTGGGTTACCGACGGAGTCAGTCTTGGTGGCACCTGTGGCTGTGGCCTGTTCCTGGGCCATTACCTGCTTCTCGTAGGCTTTGAAGAATGGGTAGTAGATCATGATGTCAATCACCATCAGTACCGCAGTCAGGATAGAAGCCTTGAAGGCCCAGCCTGCACCCCAGGCCGCACCGATCAGGGCTGGAGCAGTCCATGGCGTTACCGCGATGGCTTTGTCAACAATGCCCGTGTTAACGGCAACGTAAGCGATGATGGCGTTCACCACCGGAGCCATCACAAATGGAATGAACAGGGTTGGGTTCATGACCACCGGGGCACCGAACATAACCGGTTCGTTGATCTGGAATGCGCCAGGCAGGAAGCTCATGCGGCCAACGCTGCGCAGGTGAGCGGTTTTACTAAAACTCATCAGGATAACCAGGGACAGTGTTGCACCGGCACCACCGATAAAGATGTAGAAGTCCCAGAAAGGCTGAGTGAACAGGTTAGGTACGGTTTCACCGGCGGCATAGGCAGCAGCATTGGCGCTAATGTTAGCCAGGAAGATAGGCGACAGAATACCTACAACAATGTTGGCACCGTGAATACCGGCAAACCACAGCAGCTGGCAGAGCAGCAGCGCACCAATGATCGCTGGCAGACTGTTGGAAGCGCTGACCAGTGGCTTGAAGATGGTCATTACCGCATCGGGAATCTGCATATCAAAGCCAGACTGTACGAACAGGCTCAGTGGGTACAGCGTTACGAAAATCGCCAGCACCGGAACCAGCAGAGCGAAGGACGCAGCAATGGCTGGCGGTACCTGCTCAGGCATGCGAATAGTAACGTTGTACTTCTTCAGAATGCGGGTCAGCTCTACAGAGAAGTAGGCGACCAGCAGTGCAGTAAAGATACCGGTACCGGCAAAGTGATTCAGTGGCAGAGCCCAGCCTTTTTCAGGCGCAGCAACCAGCAGGAATGACATGGCAGACAGGGCTGCGGCACCAATGGCGTCCATCTGATAGGACTTGGCCAGAGAGTAAGCGACACCCATGGTAATGAACAGGGACATTATCCCCATGCTCATGGTCCAGGGCATGACGATGGTTGGGCGATGTGCAGCAACGAAGTCCAGCCAGGCACGACCGAAAGCGTTGGTGGTATCGGCAGCAAAAGGCGGGTTGGCAAAAATCAGGATAAAACTGCCCACAATAATGAAGGGCATGGCCACCAGAAAGCCATCACGCAGTGCGGTAATATGACGCTGAGCACCCAGCTTGCCGGCTATTGGCCCGAGCTTCTGCTCTACAAATTGTATGAGTTGGTCGTACAGTTTCATGGTTAATCCCCGTTCTCTTAAGTCGCAATCGTTGCTGCGTTGTTTTTTGTTATGCAGTTTCTTCCAGCAGGGCAAGCGCCTGATCGAGAACCTGTTCACCTTTCATCATGCCGTAGGCCATTGGGTCAATAGCTTCTACGCGCTTGTTCAGTTTTGCCGCATGAGCCTGGAAGTCGGCCAGTTTGAATTTGATCTGTGGGCCAAGAAGACATACGTCGTAAGACTCAATAGCTTCTTCAAAGTTGGCCATGCCAACGGCATCGATTTTGACTTCAAGGCCACGGTCAGCAGCGGCCTGTTCCATTTTCTTAACCAGCATGCTGGTTGACATTCCTGCGCTGCAGCATAGAAAAATCTTTTTCATCACATTAACTCCGCTATTCAATTCCAAGACAAGTCAGTTTCGTTGGTCCAGTACAGGTATTTCCGTCTGCTCTTGTGAAGAGCCTGGTCGAAGTGTCCAGGAACTGAACGGGAAACCGTATATGGAAGTTTTTATTACGTTGACAATGAAATCACAGAAGAAATCACAGTGCAATCGGTTTCTGTAACCGGTTTCATTGCGGTTTTCCAGTAATGGCTGGAGTGCTGTAAATGCCTGAAGCCATTGGCATTTCAGCGTCTGCCGGTCGTTTGTTTGCCCGGATGGAATATTCCCTGGCCAGAAGAAACAACTATGTTGACAAGCGATAGGGGTTTAACTGTCGGTTTTCATGATGCAAATCAATTTTTTGTTTTGTGTTTTTTTAGTGGGATGTGAAAAGTGATGAAAATTTGATTTATGACAAAAATGTGAAGAAAAGATTGAAACCGGTTGCGGAAACCGGTTACATTTTTTTTGCGAAAAGATAAACTGACCAGCGTTTACAAAGGCACCGTTTCTTTAGCAACAACAATCATTCGAGAGAAACGGGCAGGGAAAAGGGATTCCTGACTTCTCTGCAGTCAACATAAACAGAAAGTGCTGTCTTTCTAAAAAAAACAGAAAACATACCAGGAGTTAATGGGGATTAACGACGATGTTTAAAAAGACCACACTGGCGACAGCCATCCTTGTTGCAAGTGCCACAACCGGCGCTTTTGCTGCAGACATGACTGATGATTCCATGTACACCGCTGCAGAAAGCACTGGTAATGCATTTTTTGAAGACGCATCAGTAACTGGTGGCGTCTACGCGTTCTCCCGTAAGCGGAACCGCTACAACGTTTCCACTGGCAAGTTTGAGACTAACCTCGATCATACCTCTGTTCTGGGCAATATCGACTTCAGTTCTGGTTATATTGGCGGGATTGTTGGCTTGGATCTTGGCCTGTATGGTTCCATGGATCTTCAGCAGGGTGGCGGTGTTGACCATGAGATGAACTTTTTTCCATGGGACAACCCTCATAACCCAGACTGGTCTCAGACATCAACCAAGGATGATGTGAGCTTCTACAAGGCTGCCCTGAAATTCAAGTTTGCAAATACATGGGCTAAAGCTGGTTATATTCAGCCATCTGGCCCAGGTGGACTGGGTGTTAACTGGAACTTCATGCCTGGTACATACCGTGGAGCCCAGTTCGGTGCAGATTTTGGCAGCCTGAGTGTTGCTTATATGTGGGCTGACGAATACAAGGCACCTTGGTTCCAGGAAACTTATGAGTTCCGTACCAGAAACCCGGATGCAGGTTTAACTGGCGTCAACGACAAAGAGATCGATTATCTGCACTCTGTTGGCGCAGTCTACACCTTTGACAATGGCCTGATTCTGGATGGTGCGTTCTCCCAGTCAGATGATTACCTCGATACATACCATGCCAAAGTCAAGCATTCTATGAAGGTGGCTGATGGTACCTTGAACCTGGCTTACCACTACTATGGAGCCAAAGATGCGGGTGACCTGGAAGTCTATGATGGTAGCGCCTGGCAGCAGGCCCTGACGGCATCTTTCGCTGTTGGTCCTTATACGCTGAAGGCTGAGTCTACAGTGACTCGCGCTAAAGGGGATCAGGGATACTTCATTTACCGTACGACTGTTCCACTTGGCACTTCTGCCGGTGCTTACGACCTGTGGTGGGATTCCAGATCTGACTTCAACCACGATGGAGAAAAAGCCGTTTACGTTGGTTTGTGGCGTGATCTGGCAGACCAGGATCTGGCCGGATGGAGAGTTGGTGCTTCCTTCGCACATGGTTGGGATGGTAAGCCATCAGCAGACTATGGGAACCAGAGTGTAGAACTGAAAGAAAGTGCCTTTAACGTGGATCTTGGCTATACCGTTCAAGATGGGAACTGGAAAGGCAGCAGCGTGGCACTGCACTGGACCAACTACCGCAATCACTCTGGTGAGCCAAGCTGGGATGCTGGCGGCTTTAAAAATGCATTCCAGGATGAGAATGACATTAAGCTGACTATGGTGGTTCCATACTCTTTCTAAACCTGTGACTTCTCCGGCTCTTCCCTGATGGCGCCGGAGTTGACTGTTTAAACCTTTTAATGAATTAGTGAGTTTTTCCTGTAATTGTTGTTCTGTGCGTTCTTTCCGGGTTTTATATGCCCGGTTTTTTTCCCGTCAATAAAGTTATGCCCCGTGACCAGGGTTTACCGGGGGAATACCTCACCGCAGTAACTTGGTTGCCAGAACAATATGTGCCCGGCATGAAGTACCGCCACCGTCTACCCCAAGAAGGAGTAGCTGTTTGTGGACAGTTTTTTTACTGAGCTTTTCGTTAAGAGTGCGGATACCAGCTTTATCCAGCAGGCTTTCTAACAATCTATTATTTCATTGTTGGCATCGAGAATTGAGTACCTTCGCGGATACCGGCAGAAGGCCAGCGTTGAGTAATGGTTTTGCGTCTGGTGTAAAAACGCACGGAGTCAGGGCCGTAAGCGTGCAAGTCACCAAACAGCGAGCGCTTCCAGCCACCAAAGCTGTGGTAAGCAACGGGTACTGGTAGCGGTATGTTGATACCGACCATGCCCACCTGGATGTGATCAGAAAAGTAACGGGCTGCTTCGCCGTCGCGGGTAAAAATACAAGTACCGTTGCCGTATTCGTGAGCATCGATTAAGTCCATCGCTTCTTGCATGGTGTTAACACGGACGACTTGCAGTACAGGGCCAAAGATTTCTTCCTGGTAGCTGGTCATGTCTGGTGTTACCCGGTCTATCAGGGTGCCGCCAACAAAGAAGCCATCGGGGTAGCCATCGACGTTCGGGGTGCGGCCATCAACGACAATGCTTGCCCCCTGGCTTTCGGCATGATTGATGTAGCTGACCACCTTGTCACGATGAGCACCGGTAATAACCGGACCAAAGTCGTTGCTGCTATCGGTGCAGGCACCAACTTTCAGGCCTTTCATTGCCTCAGCCATTTTTGCCACTAATTCATCAGCAGCCTGATCACCAACCGCCACTGCCACGGATAGCGCCATACAACGCTGGCCAGAGGAGCCAAAGGCGGCACCAAGCAGTTGGTTTACTGCGTTATCCATATCGGCATCTGGCATAATAATGGCGTGGTTTTTAGCAGCGCCAAGCGCCTGGCATCGCTTGCCATTTTTAGTCGCTGTTTGGTAGATGTATTCGGCAATGGGTGTTGAGCCAACAAAACTGACCGCTTTAATACGCTCGTCGTTAAGTAAAGTGTCTACCGCAACTTTATCGCCGTTCACCACATTCAGAACGCCGTCAGGTAATCCCGCTTGCTGTAATAGTTCAGCGATAAACAGGGGGGCACCGGGATCACGCTCAGACGGCTTTAGAACAAAGCAGTTACCACAGGCAATGGCTATCGGGAACATCCACAGCGGCACCATAACCGGGAAGTTAAACGGGGTGATGCCAGCAACAACGCCCAGTGGTTGAAATTCACTCCAGGAGTCGATATTCGGGCCAACGTTTTTGCTGTGTTCACCTTTTAATAATTCAGGGATGCCACAGGCGTATTCGACATTTTCAATACCGCGTTGTAATTCACCCGCAGCGTCGTGTGAAATTTTGCCGTGCTCCTGTCCAATAAGTTGGTAAATTTTTTCGGTGTTTTGTTCAAGTAATTCTTTGAACTTAAACATGACGCGGGCACGCTTTATTGTTGGTGTATTGCGCCATGCTGGATAAGCGGCTTCAGCCCTGGTGATCGCTTCTTCAACGGTAGCAACAGAAGCCAGTGCGACTTGTTTTTCTGCCTGGCCTGTTGCGGGGTTATACACTGCTTGAGTGCGTTCAGTATCGTGGACCATTTCACCGTTGATAAAATGACCAATGGTATTCATTGATGTCCTCCCGGGGCTGATATTTTTAGCACTCAGGCACAGTTGATTCATGAGTGCTTGAGCATTGTGCTAATCCCATAGTGCCTGATACATGCTCACGAGTTCTTCAGTACTTGGTACTCTTGGGTTATTGCCTGGTGAGCCTGAGGCCAGGGCTTGTTCCGCCATAGTCTGGCAAACGGAGAAAAATTCATTTTTATCGATACCGAATTGCGCTGGCGTTGGTACGGATAACTCTTCGTTGAGGGCCTTGAGTTCAGTTAATAATTTTTCATTGGCTTGCCGGTCACTGGCCCGGTGAGCAGCGATGCCCATAGCCCGGGCACAATCCGCGTAGCGCCCGGGGGCAGCAGGAATAGAATATTCCGTGACATCCGGTAATAACATGGCATTCGATAAACCGTGCGGTACGTGGAAAAAAGCGCCAATAGGGCGGCTCATACCGTGTACCAGGGCAACCGATGCGTTAGAGAAAGCAACACCCGCCAGGGTCGAACCCAACATCATTTGTTCCCGGGCCTGTTGATCTTCGCCATTGTGGTAAACCTTGCGCAGGTTTGGCGCAATGAGTTTCATGGCGGCAATGGCTTGCGTATCGCTGTAAGCATTGGCTTTTCTACTGACGTAAGCTTCAATGGCGTGGGTCAGGGCATCAATACCGGTATCTGCGGTGGTTCGGGCTGGTACACTGATGGTCAGCGTG
This sequence comes from Thalassotalea sp. G20_0, assembly GCF_017744175.1. Classification (NCBI taxonomy): domain Bacteria; kingdom Pseudomonadati; phylum Pseudomonadota; class Gammaproteobacteria; order Alteromonadales; family Colwelliaceae; genus Thalassotalea; species Thalassotalea sp. G20_0. The sequence goes on from NZ_JAGHQV010000004.1 coordinate 19,645, forward strand.
TAGTCAACGAGCGCGGCAACAGGCATAAAGCCGGTACCAATACAGAGCATTTTTTCGTCGCTGGTTTCGTCAGTAATAATGGTGACACGGGTTGCTTCTGAGCCGGTACCGGCAGTAGTTGGAATCGCGATAAGGGGTAAGCCGGGTTCGTTGACAATACGCGGGAAACGGTAATCTTTCATGTCACCGCCGTATTGAGCGAGCATTGCAATGGCTTTGGCGCTATCGATAGAACTACCACCACCTAAAGCAATTATGCCGTCATAATCACCTGCCCTGGCCATTTCCACCCCGGCTTGAATGGAGGCAACGGTTGGCTCGGGCACGGTGTCTGAGAAAACATCAAACGTTATATGTTGCTGTTCCAGTACTTTTGTGATGTTAGCGACATAGCCTAATTTAACCATCATGTTATCAGTGACAATCAGGGCGCGGGAGCAGCCCATACTGGTTAAAATATCAGCGACTGCCAAACTCGCATGTTCACCAACTTGCAGAATACGCGGAAGAATGATCTGTGAAGACATGTGGTTTTCCTTATTCGTTAGGACAGTCTATTCACTGGCAAGCGTTGATATCCATGCCGTTCACACAAGCGGAGTCGAAGTGCAGTGCTCCCATCCTTCGACTCCGCTCAGGATGAACGGGTATTGGTGCTTTTCTGCACTAAACATTTTGATTAGTCGCCAGGCACTCCGCTGTTTCCTGCTTACTGCGCTTGAGCGCATAGCCTTGACCGTATTCCGGTGGCAGTGGAGTATCACCGGGGGTGACTGAGTATGGCATGTCAATATTGGGTTCCTCGCGAAAAGCCTTATACAAGCCCCAGGTAGTAAGCGCCAGAACAATAGAATAGGGCAGTGCCGCAACAATAGAGGCGGTTTGTAACGCTTTTAAGCCACCGGCAATTAATAACACACCGGCAACCGCACCAATGAGTAAGCCCCAGAACATACGTAACTTGGGAGGTGATTTTTGTTTGCCCATAGACACTAACGTACAGATAACCAGGGTTGCCGAGTCAGCAGAAGTGATAAAGTAAGTCACTAGCATGACTGTGCAGATAATGGCACCGATTCCAACAACAACCGTACCCAGGTCCATTAACTCCATGGTGACAAATAAAGCCGTTGTAATATCTTTATTAATGGCCTCTGTGACCCCGCCAGAACCAAAGAGTTCAATAAAAATAGCCGTATTACCAAACGCGGTGATCCAAAAGGTTGCCAGTAACGTTGGTGCGATCAAGACTCCCAGAATAAACTCTTTGACGGTACGGCCTTTAGAGATACGGGCAATAAAAATGCCGACGAAGGGTGCCCAGGCGATCCACCAGCCCCAATAAAACAGGGTCCAACAACTTTGCCATTGACTTTTGGGATCCGGGTCAACCCAAAAACCGAGCCCGATGGCATGGGTCATGTAATCACCCAGGTTAGTGGCAAAGGCTCCCAGTAAATAAGCAGTTGGCCCCAGAACAATAAAGAAGGTCAGCATTAATGCGGTAAGGCGCATGTTTAATTCGCTGACTTTTTTCAGGCCTTTGTCCAGGCCTCTTAACGTTGAGAGCGTTGCCAATCCTGTAATGATCGCAATAATGATCACTTGGTTGGCCGGGCTGATATTGATACCAAACAGATAGCTAATACCTGCGTTCATCTGCTGAGCGCCAAGTCCTAACGAGGTGGCGATACCAAATACAGTACCGAAAACCGCCAGCAAGTCCGCCATGTGACCAATCGGGCCGTATATTTTGTTGCCAAAGGTCGGGTACAAGCCAGAACGGATCGATAATGGCAAGCCTTTGCGGTAAGTGAAATAAGCTAATGCCATCCCCGTAATCGCAAATAGTGCCCAACCGTGTAAGCCCCAGTGAAAGATACTGAAGCGCATCGCTACCTGTGCGGCTGCCACGGTTTTTGCCTGGCCTTCGGCAATAAAAGGATTGCTTTGCAAGTGGTAAATTGGCTCGGCAATACTCCAGAACAGGATGCCGATACCAATACCCGCACTAAACAGCATCGAGAACCAGGAAAAGAAGCCGTATTCTGGTTTGTCGTTGTCGTGACCTAACTTAATGCGGCCAAAGCGACTAAACGCTGTGTATATGGCCAGGAGTAAAAAGAAACTCATCAGGATAGCGTAATACCAGGCCAGGCTGGTGGCGATAAAGCGCTTGGCGGCTTCATAGAGGCTATTAGCGTATGCCGGGGCAATGATCGTAAAAAGGACAAAGGCGACAATGACTATCGCCGAGCCCCTGCTCATCACGGGATGGGTATTGGCAAAAATACCGGTTACTGACTTCGGGCTGTTCATAGTGTCGCTCCGCTCGGTAAACCTGGACGCACGGGTAAGTACTCAAAAACGCCTGCACTGACTTGCGCAAGGGATATTGTGCAGGGGTAAGGTCGGGTCATCCGGAACACTGAGCCGTTTTTTCCTGAATGCCTTTGAATGGTCTTAACCTTAATTTCCATCGCCTGCTCGGAGCTGGGCTCCCGACCGAAACGGGTGGATCCCTCGGGAATGTCTTCATGCGCAATCACCTCTTCTGCACAAACAGGAGGGCATGGTGGTTAGGGGCGTTATCGAGTGGTTCAATCCGGGCCTGTTGCCGGGCAACTGCTCTTGCAGCTGAACATTCTGGTCCTGCCGTTGAGCAGTATACTCAGGCAGGCTGGATGGTAAGTCTTCGGGAAATGATATAAACATAAAGGTCAGGTTAGACGACAGGAAGTAATATTTCCTCATGTACCTGTTTTTGCGTACTTACAAGCACGACACCCGTTGGTAACATTTGCTTTCGCAAGTCAATATGCTTTTTTTCGCGTTTGTTGTTATTCATTTTATTTTGCCTCGCTCTGAAAAAATACGATGATTGCCAATCAGTCATTTCTCTAATAGCGACTTTTACGACATGGTATAATTTTGAGCAGCTTTCGGTTTGAAGACAATCAATAAAACTTATGGCAAAGGTATAAAATAATTTGTAAGTGCCACTTATTAAGTTATGTAATATTAAAAACCAAAGCTAAAAAGCTTGAAAATAATAATTAAACATTTGTTTAAGTCGTTAACTTCCCTTTGATCTGGCCAGTTTGCAATATGATTTCAAATGCTCAGGTACTTATACGGTATTCTTATGAAAAAACGACTGCCGCCCTTAAACTGGATCAGGGCATTTGAGGCCTCTGCCCGGCACTTGAGTTTTACTCATGCGGCTAACGAGCTAAACCTTACTCAGGCAGCCGTGAGCCAGCAGGTCAAGGGCCTGGAGAGCCAGTTGGGTTGTTTATTGTTTCGCCGGTTACCAAGGGGACTGGAGCTGACCGATGCCGGGGCCGCCTATCTACCTGCTGTCCACGATTCTGTTGAGCGCCTGACCGTTGCCACGGAAGAGATCTTTGGCCATGGTCGAACGAACCTGCTGACCATTAAAGTGAATATGGTGTTTTTTATTAAGTGGTTAGCGCCGAGGCTGAAAAATTTTAGAAAGCAACATCCGGGTACTAACCTGCGTTTGACCAGCAATATCTGGGTGAATGAAGTTGAGCGGGAAAATAGCCTGGATAGCGATCTGGAAATTCGTTACGGCAAGGGCCATTGGCAGGGGATGACCAGCGACCGGTTAACCTGGGATGAGCTCTTTCCTGTGTGCAGTCCCGACTACCTGGCAAAATACCCGATTGATGAAGACACCTTTGATCTCTCTGAGCATATGTTGCTGCACGTGATGGGCTATGAAGAAGGTTGGGGGCACTGGCTCAGTCAGGCCAATTATAAAGATATTAAGACCAGCCAGGGCTTTTATATGGACACCTTGGTATCGGCATTGGAGTTGGCAGTATTGGGGGAGGGTATTGCGCTTGGTCGCACCAGCCTGGTAAGGGATCTGATCGATTCGGGTAAGTTGGTTACCCCGTTTAAAACTAAAATTCCAACCGATGAAGCTTTTTATCTCGTTTACCCCAACTCTCATGTTAAACATCAGGATGTCGAGGCATTTCGTACCTGGTTGCTCAGTGAAGTTCAACCGGCCCGGGAGGCTGACCGGGAATAGGCTGTTATAAAAAAATTAAGATCAAAGATAATGTTTTTATTGCTGGTCAGTTTTTATCAAGCGTTTATTATGTCGGTGTTTAATAAATTTGAAAGGTAACTACTCAGTTTTCAAATGAGCTAATTAATTAATAACGACTTTTATGATAAACAAAATTATTACTTTTCACGTTTTTACGCTGGAGATTGAAAGTCAGAACTACTAATTAAATAGAGTGAGAAAACACATTGAGTATGAAAGCAGATTTACCATTAATCGGTATTCGGGTTATCGATTTTGGCCAGCAAATAGCCGGGCCTGCGGTTGCCATGATTCTGGCTGACCTGGGGGCAACGGTGATTCATATTGATCCGCCAACCGGGCCACAATGGCAGAGTCCTGCCAATGCTGTTTTGAACCGGAACAAAACCACGGTAAATATTGATCTGAAATCTGATCAGGGTCTGGCACAGGCGTTAAGCTTAATTGATCACGCCGATATTGTTTTAGAAAGTTTTCGTCCCGGTGTCTTAACGCGTCTGGGAATTGATTTTGCACAGTTGCGGCAAGCACGTCCTGAGCTGATCACTATTTCCATGCCGGGCTATGCCAGTAATGATCAATTGCGCAGTCAGTGGAAAGCAACAGAGGCTATTGTTGCGGCTAACTCTGGTGCTTTCACCGATATGGGCTTTAACCGGGTGTTGATGGGCGTGGATCCCAGTTTTTCTCCTTTGTCATTGTGCTCAGCCTATGCGACAACGCTGGCGGCCAGCTCGGTGGTGATGGCACTGTTCGCCCGGGAAAAACTCGGTGTTGGTGATCATATTGAAGTGCCGATTGTCGCTGCCTTAATGGAAGGGTTGTCGTACAACTCCATCGTTATTGAAGATTTGCCCAAACGCTACCTGACCATGCGCGAGCATGAAATCAACCATCGCAAGGAAAACAATCTGCCGATGGATGTTAGCTACGACGATTTACAAGAATACCTGGATCCCTTCTATCGCACTTACCAATGCAAAGACGGTCGCTTTTTCTACGTCGTTTGTCCATCCCATCGCAATCACGCCAAACGCTGTCTACAGGTGACGGGCTTATATGACGAGTTGTTGGCCGAAGGCTTACCTGAGGTGAACAATCTGCATTTACCGGTTGATGAGTGGGATGACGAAACCTCCATTGGCGTTTATCCACTGCCGAAAAAGTGGGCTGACATTATCTCAGCCAAAATGAAGCGGGTGTTTTTAACCAAAACCTCAGAAGAGTGGGGAGTTATCTTTGGCGAAGGGCAAATTCCGGGGGCACCCCATCGCACCACTCAGGAATGGGTCAACAGTGACCACTGTGCGCAAGCGGGATTGATCGTTGAAGTGGATGATCCTGAATATGGAATGATGAAACAACCGGGGCCTATGGTCTGGCTGGAAGAATCGGCGGAACAAATGTTACAGCCAAGGGCCAGAGTCACGGTTGATTTTGAGGCAGCACTGGCTGAGCTTTTAGATGTTAAAGCAACGCCCCGGCTAACTGGCGCGGTTGCGGCACAGGACAACCGACAGGCCTGGTTGGCAGGTGTGAAAATACTCGATTTGACCAATGTTATTGCCGGCCCCCATTCTGCCGCCTTTTTAAGTCGCTTTGGTGCCGAAGTGATCAAATTGGATCCGGTTACACCATTGTATGATCCACTGATTGGCACCGTGTACAGTTTTCAAGCCAATATTGGCAAAAAGAGTGCTTTGGTTGATATCAATACTGAACAGGGACAGACTATTTTTCACCAGTTAATTCGATCCGTTGACCTGGTGTTAATTAATGCCCCCGAGCGCCAGATAGTGCCTTTGGGCCTGGACGAAGCCAGCTTACAGGCCGTTAATCCGGGCGTGTTATTCTGTCGATTAGACTGCCTGGGAGGACCAACCCGTGGACCCAAAACAGACTACATAGGTTATGACGACATTATTCAGGCAAATAGCGGCATTATGAGTCGTTTTGGTGGACCACAAACGCCAGAGGAACACGCACACTTAGGCACTTTGGATGTTAATTGTGGTTTTGTTGGCGGTTTGGGGATGGCCTTAAGTCTTTATCATAAAATGCGCACCGGGCGGCATAGCCGGGCGTGCACTTCGTTATCTGCGGCAACCAATCTGGCACAAATTAAATTTGCCTATGATTACCAGGGGCGTGCTCCGTTTGATGAAGCTTCCGGGCGAGAAGCCTTGGGCAATCACGATTTATCGCATTTTTACGCAACGAAAGACGGCAATTTATTTATTGATGCCAGCGAGCAGGAGTTGATCAAGCTTGAACGCGTTCCGGGCCTTGCTGGCATTAGTGAAGCAAAAGATAAGAAGGCCTTTTTGACCGAGGTTCTCTTAGGGGAAAGTGCTGATCATTGGGCGCAGGCGCTGCGGGAACAGGATATAGCAGCGGTGCGCTCAGTGGGGATCGCCGAGCTTCGAGAGCGTTACACTCGCCCTGCCGATGGTAAAGTGGGAATTGACCTTGGCAGTTATGCGTTTTCCAGCTACCGGGATCATCCCAGTGGACACGCAGTGACTATTATTGATCACTACTCAATCAGGCCTTCACGGGCACAGATTATTGCGCAAACACCAACCGAGCGATTAGGCCGTTCGACTACTGAAATTGTTGCGGGTCTTGGCTATACCGATGAACAAATTGCAACCATGCTAAACGACAAAGTTATCGGTACTGGCTGGGGGAAAGAGTACTTGCCGAGTTAAGCGTGAACGGTTATCCGGTGTTGTCGTGGGCGAAACTCTCCCACGGGATCCCCCCGTGGGAATGCATATCGTACTCGCTATAAATGAAAAACCTTCCTTAAGTACCACCTCCGTTTATACCCTTGTGGTCAGTTTTCTACTGAGTTTTCCTGACTTTATATCCCCGGTTTTTTTCTATTCATAAAGTCATACGACCAAGGTTCACCGTGGGAATTCATCACCGCAGCGCCGTGGGCATCAGAACAAAACACAGGCAACAGGGTTGCGCAATAGGCCTTTTGAACTAGCCTCTATTTTGCCATTTGGCTCTTAAAGCGATGACACACCAGATTCAGGAACTAAAAGACAGGTATCAACTTTCCTCTTTGGGATTTTCCAGCAACGGACCGAAGGACAGAAATGAACCCAAACATCAGACAATGTTTATTGCCCCGGGATGACATCGACAATCCGGAGGAAGCGGCCGGGAGTTCCAATGCACAGCCATCATCTTCTCTCCAGCAACCCGTTGCCAGCGCAGATAATATTTCAAAACGTACCGTGGCTTCCCCGGGCAACGGAAGAATGCATCCATCGACGTCTGATTCTGAGTTGGGTGATTTGGGCGATCAACTGGCAGTAGCAATCAGGAAGGGTGACCGGAAAGCTGTGGACAACCTGCTGAGCCTGCTGAAGGAGCGGAAGATTGACCCCAATCTCTGTGACCGGCGAGGCCACCACCCGCTCTCCTGGATCAGTGAAAGACACAGCGGACTGTCCAATGTCCTCAAAACCCTCCTGAACAGTGGGGTTGACCCCAATTTCAACACCGTCGACCCGTTGACTAATAGAGAGAACAAACCTCTGCTTCTGGCTGCCAGAAATGGCAAGTATGAAATCAGCAAGGTCCTGCTGGAACACGGAGCTGATCCGCATGTCCATGACTGCCGTAATTGTACGGCGCTGCACCTGGCCGTACGGCAAGTACGCGATCAGAGTATCATGCTCCTGAAGTGCCTGCTGAATCACGGTGCCGATATTAATGCCCGTAATCATTTTGGGCACACCCCGCTGTGCATTGCCATCTTTAATAACGAACTCCTGGCCGTTAACATCCTGCTGGCCGAAGGTGCCGACCCCAATATTCCTGATAAAGATGGTAGTACCGCGCTGGACTTTGCAGTCCTTCGCTGGAGTGCCAGCATGGCCGACGATTTGCTGGCTCATGGTGCCAATCCTGATAAGCCCGGTGACATCCACAGCGGCAGGTTTAGCAACCCACTCTGCGAGGCATTAAGTAAACAATACACAGACGACGACATTGTGAGTATGCTCCTTGCCTACGGTGCCGATCCCAACAAGACGAGCAAGAATGGCGATACCCCGCTGCATCTGGCGATAGCAAGTAGCAACTCAACCTGTGTTGACATGCTGCTGGCCCACGGTGCCAACCCCAATATTCGCAACCGGTCAGGCCAGACCGCCCTGGCGGTTGCCTTAGATGCAGGGCTATCTCCTCGCATCATCGATGCCCTGCGTGAGCCCTTTAAACCCAGGTCGCTGAAGATTTGTGCCCGAGACTGTATTCGTGCAACCCTGATGCGGCCACAGATGACTCCGAAAAAAACTCGGGCAAAACCGCTGTCAATAGTATCTCAACGCCTGCCGTTGCCAAATACCTTGACAAAATTTGTGTCCAACCCACTGACTCTTTAACGAAATGTTCTCAAGCATCAGACAATGTTCATCTTCCCGGGATGACACTGGCAATCCTGAGGGAACGGCTGGGAGTCCCCAGGCACAGCCAGTATCTTCTCTCCAGCAACCTGTTGCCAGCGCAGAAAATAGTTCAGCACGTGGGGTGGCTTCCCCAGGCAACGGGAGCTTACATCCACTGACGTCTGATGTCGATTTGCGGGGCTTGGGCGATCAACTGGCAGCGGCAATCATTAAGCGAGACCTGGCAGCCGTCAACAACCTGCTGAACCGGGTGCAGGATCTGGGGATCGACCCCAATCTCTGCGACCGGCAAGGCTACTACCCGCTTTATTGGGCCAGTTGCCAGGGCAGAGCTGACAGAATTCTCAAGACCCTGCTGGACAGGGGAGCGAACCCCAATCTCTGCAACATTGATTCGTGGAATAGAAAAGAGAACATACCTCTACTTTGTGCCGCCGAAAACGGCAGTTATGAGGTCAGCAAGGTCTTGCTGGAATACGGAGCTGATCCGCAAGCCCGTGATGGCTCTGATTGGACGGCGCTGCACTGGGCCACATTTAAATTCGGCAAACAGAGCATCATGCTCCTGAAGTGCCTGCTGGATCACGGTGCTGATATTAATGCCCGTAATAGTATGGGACGCACCCCGCTGAGCAATGCCGTCATTGGTGACATTCTTCTGGCCGTTAACATCCTGCTGAGCGAAGGTGCCGATCCCAATATTCCTGATAATTACGGTCGTACCGCGCTAGGCCATGCAGTCTCTAACAGGAGCACCAATATGGTTGACGACTTGCTGGCTCACGGTGCCAATCCTGATACGCCCGGCGACATCTCCAGCTACGGGTGGAGCAACACACTGTGCACGGCATTAAGTAAGCAATACACAGACGACATTGTGTATATGCTCCTTGCTTACGGTGCCAATCCCAACAAGGCGAGCAAAAAGGGCGATACCCCGCTGCATCTGGCGATAGAAAAAAGCAACGCAACCTGTGTTGACATGCTGCTGGCCCATGGAGCCAATCCCAATATTCGCAACCAGTCAGGCCAGACTGCCCTGGAGGTTGCTCTCGTTACAGGGGCACCTCCGCGCATCATTGATGCCCTGCGTGAGCCCTTTAAACCCGGGTCGCTGCTGATTTGTGCCCGAAACTGTATTCGTGCAACCCTGATGCGGCCCCGGATGACCCCGAAAAAAAACCGGATAAAACCGCTGTCAAAAGAATCTCAACACCTGCCGTTAGCAGATCATTTGACAAAATCTGTGTCTAACCCACTGACTTTTAAAAAAATGTACTCAAGCATCAGACAATGTTCACCTGACGCTGCCAATCCGGAGGAAACGGCTGGGGATCCCCACGCACAGCCAGTAACTTCTCTCCAGCAACCTTTTGCCCGCGCAGAAAATATTTCACGTGGGGTTGCGTCCCCAGGCAACGGGAGCATGCATCCATCGACGTCTGATCTCGATTTGGTTGATTTGGGCGATCAACTGGTAGCAGCAACCAGTGATGGTGACCGGAAAGCCGTGGACAACCTGCTGGACCTGCTGGAGGAGCGGGGGATTGACCCCAATCTCTGTGACCGGCAAGGCCACCACCCGCTCTATTGTATCAGTTACCGATTCAACAGAGTGTCAGATGTCATCAAGACCCTGCTGACCAGGGGGATTGACCCCAATTTCTCCACTTTCGACCCGTTGACTAATAAAGAGTACATACCTCTGCTTCTGGCTGCCGAAAATGGCAGTTATGAGATTAGCAAGGCCTTGCTGGACCACGGAGCTGATCTGCAAGCCCATGACTGCGGGTGGACGGCGCTGCACTTTGCCGCACGGAAATTAAGCGAACAGAAAGTCATGCTCCTGAAGTGCCTGCTGGATCACGGTGCCGATATTAATGCCCGTAATCATGATGGGCACACCCCGCTGTGCATTGCGGTCCTTCATAAAGAACTTCTGAACGTTAACATCCTGCTGGGCGAAGGTGCCGATCCCAATATTCCTGATAAAGATGGTAAAACCGCGCTGGACTATGCAGTCTTTAACAGGCGCGCCAACATGGTCGACGACTTGCTTGCTCATGGTGCCAATCCTGATACGTCTGGCAGCATCCACTGCTACGGGTTGAGCAACCCACTTTGCGTGGCATTAGGCAGGCAATACGCAAACGACATTGTGAGTATGCTCCTTGCCTACGGTGCCAATCCCAACAAGGCAAGCAAAAAGGGCGATACCCCGCTGCATCTGGCAATAGAGAAAAGCAACTCAACCTGTGTTGACATGCTGCTGGCCCATGGTGCCAATCCCAATATTCACAACCAGTCAGGTCAGACCGCCCTGGCGGTTGCCGTAGATGCAGGGTTACCTCCTCGCACCATTGATGCCCTGCGTGAGCCCTTTAAACCCTGGTCGCTGAAAGTTTGTGCCCGAAACTGTATTCGTGCAACCCAGATGCAGCCACAGATGACCCCGAAAAAAACTCGGGCAAAACCGCTGTCAATAGTATCTCAACGCCTGCCGTTGCCAAATACGTTGAAAAAATTTGTGTCCAACCCACTGACTCTTTAACGAAATGTTTGCAAGTATCAGACAATGTTCATCTTCCCGGGATGACACTGCCAATCGGTGGAATAGAAAAACGCACATACCTCTAATTTGTGCCGCCGACAGGGGCAGTTATGAGGTCAGCAGGGTCTTGCTGGAATACGGAGCTGATCCGCAAGTCCGTGGCTGTTCTAATTGGACAGCGCTGCACTGGGCCGCATGGGAATACAAGATACAAAGCGTCATGCTCCTGAAGTGCCTGCTGGATCACGGGGCTGATATTAATGCCCGTAATAGTAGGGGATACACTCCGCTGTGCAATGTCGTCATTGGCGATAATCCTCCGGCCGATAACATCCTGCTGAGCGAAGGTGCCGATCCCAATATTCGCAACCAGTCAGGCCAGACCACCCTGGAGGTTGCCGCCGTTGCAGGGGCAGCTCCTCGCATCATTGATGCTCTGCGCGAGCCCTTTAAACCCGGGTCGCTGCAGATTTGTGCCCGAAACTGTATTCGTGCAACCCTGATGCGCCCCGGATGATCCCGAAAAAAAACCGGGCAAAACCGCTGACAATAGCATCTCAACACCTGCCGTTGTCAGAACCCTTGAAGAAATTTGTGTCCCACCCACTGACTTTTAAAGAAATGTACCCAAACATCAAACAGTGTTTATTTCCCGAGGATGACTCTGCCAATCCGCAGGAAACGGCCGAGGGTTCCCACGCACAGCCTGTATCTTCTCAGCAGCTACCTGTTGTCAGCGCAGAAAATATTTCAGCACGTGCGGTGGCTTCCACAGGCAACGGAAGCATCCAGCCATCGACGTCTGATCTCGATTTGGGTGATTTGGGCAATCAACTGGCAGCGGCAATCAGGAAGGGAGACCTGCAAGTCCTCGATAACCTGCTGAACCTGCTGGAGAAGCGGGGGATTGCCCCCAATCTCTGCGACCAGCAAGGCCACTACCCGCTCTATTGGGTCAGTGATAATTTCAGAGCGTCCATTATCCTCAGGACCCTGCTGGACAGGGGGGTTGACCCCAATATCTCCACCATTGATCCGTATAATAATAAAGAGTACATACCCCTGCTTCAGGCTTCCAGTAACGGCAGTTATGAGGTTAGCAAGGCCTTGCTGGAGCACGGAGCTGATCCGCAAGCCCGTGACAGCCTTAATTACACAGCGCTGCACTTGGCCACATGGGCAGGAGACAGGCAGATCATCATGCTCCTGAAGTGCCTGCTGGATTACGGTGCTGATATTAATGCCCGTAATGATCCGGGGCGCACCCCGCTGTGCAATGCCATCATCCGCGGTGAACTTTCGGCCGTTAACGTCCTGCTGGACGCAGGGGCCGATCCCAATATTCCTGATAATCAAGGTTTTACCGCGTTGGACTATGCAGTCTCCAGAGGAAACACCAGCATGGTCGACGACTTGCTGGCTCATGGTGCCACTCCTGATACGTCTGGTGATAAGCTCGATGAAATCGGGTGGAGCAACGCACTGTACGAGGCATTACGCGGGCAAAGGACAGGTATTGTGGATATGCTCCTGGCTTACGGTGCCAATCCCAACAAGGTGAGCATAAAGGGCGATCCCCCGCTGCATATGGCGATAGAGAAAAGCAACTCAACCTTTGTTGATATGCTGCTGGCCCATGGTGCCAATCCCAATATTCGCAACCCGTCAGGCCAGACTGCCCTGGAGGTTGCCGTTGTTGCAGGGTCACCTCCTCGCATCATTGATACCCTGCGTGAGCCCTTTAAACCCATGCCGCTGAAGATTTGTGCCCGAAACTGTATTCGTGCAACCCTGATGCGGCCACAGATGACCCTGAAAAAAACTCGGGCAAAACCGCTATCAATAAAATCTCAACGCCTGTCGTTGTCAGATCCTTTGACAAAATTTGTGTCCAACCCGCTGGCTGTTAACGAAACGTACTCAAACATCAGACAATGTTTATCCCGGGATGACACGGCCAATTCGAAGGCAACGGCCGAGGGTTGGCACGCACAGCCATTACCTTCTCTCCAGCAACCCGTTGCCAGCGAAGGAAATATTTCAGCACGTGCGGTGGCTTCCCCGGGTAACGGGAACATACATTCATCGACGTCTGACCTCGATTTGGGTGATTTGGGTGATCAACTGGCAGTAGCAATCAGGAACGGGAGGAAAGGTGATCTGTCAGCCCTCTACGACCTGCTGAACCTGCTGGAGGAGCAGGGAATCAATCCCAATCTCTGTGACCAGCAAGGCCGCTACCCGCTTTTTTGGTTCAGGGACTCATACAGAGTGCACAAATGTCTCAAGACACTGCTGTACAGAGGGATTGACCCCAATATCTCCACTATCGATCCGTTGACTAATGAAGAGTTCATACCTCTGCTTCTGGCTGCCAAAAAAGGCAGTTATGATGTCTGCAAGGCCTTGCTGGATCACGGGGCTGATCCGCAAGTCCATGACCTCGCTCATTGGACGGCGCTGCACTGGGCCGGATCGAAACCAGACAATCAGACCGTCATGCTCCTGAAGTGCCTGCTGGATCACGGTGCCGATATTAATGCCCGTAATAGTATGGGACACACCCCGCTGTGCAATGCTGTCATTGATGGCGTATTTTCACTTTTGACCGTTAACATTCTACTGGGCGAAGGTGCCGATCCCAATATTCCTGATAATGACGGTAGTACCGCGTTGGATCATGCAGTCTTTAACGGGCGCACCAACATGGTTGACGATTTGCTGGCTCATGGTGCCAATCCCAACAAGGCGAGTAGAAAGGGCGAAACCCCGCTGCATCTGGCGATAAAGAAAAGCAACTCAACCTGTGTTGACATGTTGCTGGCCCATGGTGCCAATCCTGATATTCGCAACCAGTCAGGCCAGACCGCCCTGGAGGCTGCCCTCGCTACAGGGGCACCTGTGCACATCATTGATGCCCTGCGTGAGCCCTTTAAACCCGGGGCGACGAAAGTTTGTGCCCGAAATTGTATTCGTGCAACCCGGGTGCAGCCACAGATGACTCCGAAAAAAAACCGGGCCAAACCGCTGTCAGTAGTCACTCAACGTTTGCCGTTGCCAAATACGTTGAAAAAATTTGTGTTCAACCCACTGACGTTTTAACGAAATGTTCGCAAGTATCAGACAATGTCTGTATCCCTGGATTGGAAGCGACCATCCGGAGGAACCCACCGGCAGTTTACCTGCAACGCCTTTGCTGTCTCTGCAGCAGCCGGGCACCTCAGCAGACATCAATTCAGGATTTGCCGCCGCTTCGGCAAGTAACCGAAGATTACCGTTATCGAGGGGTGATAAAACGACATCAGTCGTCAGATATGATGACCCGCCAGCTCTCAACGACCAGCTGCTCGATGCTGCCTGGCATGGCAATTATGATAGGGTCAAAGCCTTACTGGACCGGGGAGCAGACCCGAAAACCTGTGATAGCGGCCACTTTACTGCGTTGCATTTTGCTACAAGGAACAGCAACGATCAGACCGCGCTGCTCCTGAATTGCCTGCTGAATCACGGTGCCGATCTTAATGCCGTGACTGCACTGAACCGTACCCCCCTGCAATGTGCCGTTATCTGTGGCAATCTTTCGGCCGTAAGTACTCTGTTGGAGCACGGTGCTGACCCTGATATTCCTGACCAGTTCGGTTTTACCCCACTTAATAAAGCGGCGGAACAAGGGGCGTGCAAAATAGTTGACAAGTTGCTGGCTCACAGTGCCAACCCCGACACGTTTGGCGTCTGGACCTTGAACCCACTTTACAAGGCAGTATCTAAACAACACACCGATATTGTCCATACACTGTTGAATCACGGTGCCAATCCCGATCCCGACCTGTGCAACAGCTCTGGCCGAACCACGTTGAACTGCCTGGTAGAAAAACTGCGTCCTGTTGCTGAAGTCAGGCTGATGCTGGCTAACGGTGCTGACCCCAATACTTGCAGCAATTATGGCCAGACCACGCTGAATTTTGCGGTAAACAGAGATGATGGCTGCGCTGTCCAGCTGCTCAAGCTCTTACTGGCTAACGGCGCTGACCCCAATGCCCGTGGTGAAGATGGCGATACCCCGCTGCATCTGGGGATAGCAAATCAAAACCCGGAATTTGTCAGGATTCTGATGGATAATGGTGCCGATCCCGGTGTTTGTAACCAGCTGGGCTGGACAGCTCTGAAGAGTGCTGAAGCTGGAGGGGGTGCCCCCGAAATCATTGATTCCCTGCGCAATCATATACCCGTTTATCAACCCGGATCGCTGCAAGCCTGTGCCCGAACCTGTATTCGTCAACGCCTGGTGCAAAATCGGATATTGTTGGCAGAAGTGCTGTCAACAGACTCTGACTGTCTGCCACTGAAGGATTCCTTAAAAGCGTTTGTCTACGACCCGCTGAAGATTTAACCGGTGTTTTTCAAGGATAATGTTTGAACTTTTGCCTGAACTGGAAGTCATATATATAAAGAGCTAACAGGATTGTTGGCGTAGAACGAATCCTTTTAACGGTTCCCAATCAGGGAGATATTATTATGAACGCAAGCAGTGGCAGCATGCCAACCATTTCCTTTGGTACAACACATGATGAATTTCTCAAGCTCATCGGAAATTCTTCATTAAATCCAAAAGATACTAGGTCATTTGTTTTGACAGGTGTCGGTAAAACTCGCACCCTGACTGTCTTCACGCAAAAAGACCTCTATTTAACACACGCAGATAAAAACCCAAACATATCCCAGATTAATAGTTTTTCGCGTGATGGAAAATTGGTCAAGATTAGAGATTGTGACTGCTACGTCCGCCTCTTTTCTGTTCATAATCCCAGCAAGGAAGCGGAATCAGTAGCAAGTAAGCTTGGCTCAAAAGCAGGAGCAGCATTTAAAGCAGAAGCATCCAAAGTATCAGCAGGTCATTATGCCGTTATCACAACCTTTTACCCAGTCACTCCAGGCGAGGGATGTAAACCAAAAGACCCTTATGTGCCATTAAAACCGGGTTTTAAGCAGCAACGCCTGGAATATGTTTTTTGCTCCGAACACCCGAATCACCCCCTTGAAGTGATTAGCAATTCAACGCTTGAGATCCGTACCAGAAGATTGGGTTCGAGTGATGTGAACTACAAAACACTTGATAGTGAGAAACCTGTGTATTCCCATGGGATTAACCTGACATCGTATTATAAGGCTATCTATTCCAAAAAAGACCAGACCAAGCACCAATCCGGGGCTCAGGGATGCTGGGGAATGCAAAACGTTGACCCTTTTTCAAACGATGGCCCCGATGGTCAGGATTGTCGCCCCTCTGGCGATATGGCTAATTTCATGGGTGGCTCGAATTTTCATAATAACTAGTGAAATATCCGGGCTAGTCCATTGCATTCAGTTAACAATAGTTGGCCTTGTCGTTGCCTGTGCGGTTAACTCAATTGCTTCGCCATCCCTCAACACCTGCATGGTCATCTGTTGGCCCGGTGGAATACGGGCCACCATATTCATTACCTTGCGGCCATCCCGGGTGCTCTGGCCATTGATGCCGGTAAGAATATCGCCACGTCGCAACCCCGCCCGGTCGGCAGGACCATCTTCATAAATCCCGGTAATCAAAATGCCAATTTTCGTGCTGACACCGTAGGCTTCTGCCAGTGCCGAGCTCAGTGGCTGTGACTCAATACCCAGCCAGCCCCGAATCACCCGGCCATATTTAATGATGGAATCCATAACAAAGCGGGCCATATTGGAAGGAATCACAAAGCCAACCCCTTCACTGCCACCACCACGGGAAAACAATAGCGTGCTGATGCCAATCAGATCACCATAGGCATTGACCAGGGCACCACCGGAGTTGCCGATATTGATGGCGGCATCGGTCTGGATAAAGTCTTCATAGGTATTCAGTTGCAGGTCATTCCGGCCGGTGGCGCTGATAATGCCCATGGTCACCGTCTGTCCCAGTCCGAATGGGTTGCCAATGGCCAGCACCACATCACCAATTTCTGCGCTGCCAGAGTCCACCAGGTCCAGATAAGGCAAATCCTTCAGGTTGACTTTCAACACAGCAAGATCACTTTCCGGGTCGGTGCCAATAATGCGGGCTTTGACTTCCCGGCCATCGCGCAGGCTAATCATCAGCCTGGCCGCATTTTGAATCACATGGTGGTTGGTCAGGATATAACCTTCAGGATCAACAATAACGCCGGAACCTTCCGGGGTGCTGCGGGCATGGGTTCTCTGGGGCAGTGGCAGGTTGCTGTCACCACGCTGAGACAGGCTGTTGGTAGAGATACTGACCACAGCTGGTGCGGCCTTTTTCACGGCATCACTGTAGGAAACCTGCCCGGTGACATTGAACACTCTGGAGGATTGTTCAATAAAGCGGTTGCGGGATTTTTCTGAAATACCACCGAACTCAGGCCTGATCAGCAGCACTGTAATCGCGGTTAATAGCCCGATCAGGATGGGTAAGCCCATCGACTTAAGCAGTTTTTTCATTCGCAGCCCATGGGAATTGCCGTTATGTGATTATAATGAGACCAACAAAATACGATTCTTAATATACAGCGATGTAAGGATGGAGAGAACCAATGGTGCCCACATCACAAGATATGACATTAAAAGAAATGGTGGCATTACTGGATCAGGAGTTACAGCCTGGTCTGTTTAAAGATTACTGCCCCAATGGTATTCAGGTCGATGCCAGCCCGGCAGCGGACTCCCCGATAAAGAAGATTGTCACAGGGGTTACCGCCTGTCAGGCGCTGATTGACCGGGCCATTGAACTGAAGGCCGATGCCATTCTGGTTCATCATGGGTATTTCTGGCGAGGTGAAGACGCGGTGATTACCGGCAGCAAACGTCGGCGCATTGAAACGCTGCTGGCGAACCATATCAGCCTGGTGGCCTATCATTTGCCACTGGATGCCCATCCGCTGTTTGGCAATAACGCAGAGCTTGCCCGCTTGATGGGGTGGGATGTCGTAGGTGGCATGGAGCCGGGAGCCAAATTGCCGGTGGGTAACTGGGGCACAACAGGGCGAAAACTGTCGCTGGATGAGTTGAGCCAGGAAATTTCCGGCAAGCTGGGACGTGACCCACTGGTGATTGCCGGAGGAAGCCACCCCATAAATACCATCGCCTGGTGTACCGGGGCCGCTCAAAGCATGATTGATAAGGCTCTGAACCTGGGGGTGGATGCTTTTGTCAGCGGTGAGATTTCGGAGTCAACGGTGCATTTTGCCAGGGAAAATGGCATTCACTATATCAGTGCCGGTCATCATGCTACCGAGCGTTATGGGGTTCAGGCACTGGCTCGCTGGCTGTATGAGGAAACGGGCATTGAGCATGAGTTTGTTGATATCGATTCCCCGGTATAAATTTTCTTTTATTAACTCTGTGCCGTGTTGTTAGAAAAAACAGGTCGCTTGTTCTTCTTTGATTACAGTTGAATAGCACATTCATTAATTATTTAAACGCCGTTGAAATTGTTGCTGTAAGTCAATCTGTATAAAAAATAACTCTCGTACACTTGTCCTCGCTTTTTTCTGCCTCGCTGTTAAGCCTAAGGGATTACCCAAAGCAGCGAGGCATTTTTGTTTTGTCGTTTTGAACAGCACTGTCGTGTTGTTGGGGGTGGTAATTATGATCTGGCTACAGTTGGCCATTGTGATTCTGTGCATCCTGGTGGGTGCACGTATCGGGGGGATTGGTCTTGGTTTGATGGGTGGTGTGGGTCTTGCCACGCTCTCCTTTTTGTTCGGTATTCAGCCGACTTCACCACCGATTGATGTCATGTTGATGATTCTGGCGGTGGTTTCTGCCGCTGCCTGTATGCAGGCAGCCGGCGGTATGGATTACCTGGTACAGCTGGCGGAACGTATTCTCAGAAAAAATCCAAAGCGTATTACCTTTATTGCGCCGGCGGTCACTTACTTCTTCACCATGTTTGCCGGTACTGGCCACGTTGCTTACTCTGTGCTGCCCGTGATTGCCGAAGTAGCCCGCCGTACCGGTGTGCGCCCGGAGCGTCCTATGTCCATGGCGGTCATTGCCTCTCAGGTGGGTATTGTTGCCAGCCCGATTGCCGCTGCCACCGTTGCCATGCTGACCATTATGTCGACAAAGTATGACATTACCCTGGGACAAATTTTGGGCACAACCATTCCGGCAACCATGGTTGGCCTGTTCCTGGCCGCCCTGGTGACCAATAAACTGGGTAAAGAGCTGAAGGATGACCCTGAATATCAGCGTCGTATGCAAGACCCGGAGTTTCGCCGCAAGATGGAAGAAACCACCACGGTTTCTGCAGTTGAACTGAAGCCTGGGGCGAAAATCTCCGTTTTGCTGTTCCTGTTTGGTGCCGTTCTGGTGGTTCTGATGGGGGCCATTCCCGGGTTACGTCCTCAGTTCAATGGTTCTGCCATGTCCATGGCGCACACCATTGAAATCATTATGCTGGCGGTATCGGCACTGATTGTCTGGCTGGGTAAAGCAGATGTTGCTGAAGCCAGCCGTGGTGATGTATTCCTGGCGGGTATGCGGGCAATTATTGCTATCTTCGGTATTGCCTGGCTGGGCGACAGCTTTTTCGGTGCCCACGATGCGCTGCTGAAAGGCAGTATCTCTGACTTGGTACAAAGTGCTCCATGGGCATTTGCCATCGCCTTGTTTGTTCTGTCGGTGATGGTGAACAGTCAGGGTGCCACCACCTCGACATTGATGCCTCTGGGTGTGGCGCTTGGTTTGCCCGTGGCGTCTCTGGTTGCCATGTTCCCAGCCGTGAACGGTTACTTCTTTGTACCTAACTACGGTCCGATCATTGCCTCTATCGACTTTGACAGCACTGGCACGACCCGCATTGGCAAGTATGTGTTTAACCACAGTTTTATGCTGCCAGGTCTGATGTCGATTGTGTTCTCTGTGATCGCCGGTTTTGTGTTCAGCAGCATTGTGCTGTAAAGATCATGGCGCTTGGATAGAACGAAGTTTAAGGGCCTGCTGACGTTTTGTTGCAGGCCCGGCGTATCCGGGTGCCCTGATACGCCGAAGCATCTTTGAGTATCGTGACTGTGGATTTAGCTGACGGGTTCACCACTGAATTCAGGGAGAATCAGCAAGCGATATATTTATATATAAAAACAATATAGATTTTGAATTTATTATTCTATTTTCACTGATAGTATTTCACTTAGAGCACAACAATAACTTCGCTTTAGGTCGAAATGCATGTCGGATCAAGACTTCAACCATCTAAAACAGCTGGAAGCGGAAAGCATCCATATCATTCGGGAAGTGGCTGCTGAGTTTGAAAACCCTGTCATGCTTTACTCTATCGGCAAAGATTCTGCCGTAATGCTGCATCTGGCCATGAAAGCTTTTTACCCGGGTAAACCGCCCTTTCCTTTATTACACGTAGATACCACCTGGAAATTCCGGGAAATGATTGAGTTCCGGGATCAGCTGGCACAAAGACTGGGTCTTGAGCTGCTGGTGCATACCAATCCGGAAGGTCTGGAGCAGGGCGTCGGGCCATTTACCCATGGCAGCGCAAAACATACCGATGTGATGAAAACCCAGGCACTTAAGCAGGCATTGGATAAATACGGCTTTGATGCTGCGTTTGGTGGTGCCCGCCGGGATGAGGAAAAATCCAGGGCGAAAGAGCGGGTTTACTCTTTTCGCGACAAAAACCATCGCTGGGATCCGAAAAACCAGAGACCGGAACTTTGGAATATCTACAATAGCCAGGTTGAGAAGGGCGAGAGTATTCGCGTATTTCCGCTGTCAAACTGGACGGAGCTGGATATCTGGCAATATATCCACCTGGAACAGATCCCTATTGTGCCACTGTATCTTGCTAAAGAACGCCCGGTGGTGGAGCGTGATGGCAACCTGATTATGGTGGACGATGAGCGGATGCCGCTGCAACCCGGTGAACAACCCCGGATGCGCAAAGTACGCTTCAGAACCCTGGGATGCTACCCGCTGACCGGTGCCGTAGAATCGGAAGCCGATACACTGACCGAAGTAATTCAGGAGATGCTCCTGACCCGAACCTCTGAGCGACAGGGTCGGGTGATCGACCATGACAGTGCCGGCTCCATGGAAAAGAAAAAGCAGGAAGGGTATTTCTGATGTCACACCAATCTGAACTTATTGCCAGCGATATCGAAGAGTACCTGAACCGTCATGAACAGAAAGAGATGCTGCGTTTTCTCACCTGTGGCAGTGTTGATGATGGTAAAAGCACCCTGATTGGCCGTCTTTTACACGACACCAGCATGATTTATGAAGATCAGCTGGCTGCCGTAGAAAACGACAGTAAACGTGTAGGAACCCAGGGGGAAAAACTGGATCTGGCGCTGCTGGTGGATGGTTTGCAGGCAGAGCGTGAGCAGGGCATTACCATTGATGTCGCCTACCGTTATTTTTCCACCGAAAAACGTAAGTACATCATTGCCGATACGCCCGGGCATGAGCAGTACACCCGAAATATGGCAACCGGCGCTTCCACCTGTGATCTGGCGATTATTTTGATTGATGCCCGTCAGGGCGTGCTGACCCAGACCCGTCGGCATACCTACATAGCCAGCTTGCTGGGCATAAAGCATATTGTCGTGGCCATCAATAAGATGGATCTGGTGGATTTCAGCAAGGCTCGGTTTGAAGAGATTCGTAACCAGTACCTTGATTTCGCAGAACCGTTGCAATTGGGTGATATCCAGTTTGTGCCGATGTCGGCACTGGAAGGCGACAATGTGGTACACCGCAGCGAACGGATGTCCTGGTATCGTGACAGTACTCTGATGGACGTGTTGGAAAATGTCGAGATTGCCCGGGACCGTAACCTGGATGACTTCCGCTTCCCGGTTCAATACGTCAATCGCCCTAACCTGGATTTTCGTGGTTTTTCAGGAACGCTGGCCTCCGGCAAACTCAAGCCCGGCGATCAGATCAAGGTACTACCTTCGGGTCAGGTGAGCACCATTGCCCGCATTGTGACCTGGGATGGGGATCTGCCTGAAGCCCATGCGGGTCAGGCGGTTACCCTGACCCTGACCGATGAAATTGATATCAGCCGTGGTGATATGCTGGTGCACCGGGACAGCAGTGTTCAGGTGGCTGCTGATCTGGATGTGGATCTGGTGTGGATGGCGGAACAGCCCATGAGCCCTGGCAGGCAGTATCAGATCAAGTTTTCTGCCGGCAAGGTTCCGGGCAGTTTTGCCGGGGTTGATCACCGGGTTGATGTGAACTCTCTGGACCATCACCCGGCAGAGCAGCTGGCACTTAATGAAATTGGCCTGTGCCAGCTCAGGCTGACCAGGGCTGTGCCTGTGGACAGCTACCAGCGTAACCGCCAGACCGGTGCCTTTATTGTTATTGACCGGCTCAGTAACGCCACGGTTGCTGCCGGTATGGTACGGGGAGTCAGTGAGCGTACTCAGCAGGATTCTCTCTCCAGAGTCCATCGGCAACAGCGTCTGGGTCAGAAAGGCGGTGTGTTCAAAGTTGCCAGCCAGCATGCCAAAATTATTGAACGACAGCTGTTTGATCGTGGGTTTTATCCATTGGTGATTGGCAGTGATGATGAACAGTGGGCTGCCAGGGCGGATGCGTTACTCAAGGCTGAGGTGGCCGTCTTGATTACCTCGGAAGATGAGGTGGCGGATAATGCTTCTGTGGACTCGGTGGTGGATACCATTGTGGCCTCTCTGACTCTTCCATAAACCTTTCCTCAGGCCTCTCTTCACCTGACAGAGAGGCCTCTCAAAAACCACTGTGTCAGAACGGCAACACAGCCATTGAAACCTAATCCCTCGGCAATAACACCTCCTCCATGGGAGGACTGGCAGAATTATCCCGGGAACCGAAAAAGTCTGGTAGCGGTGGCAACAGGTAATTGGTAATTAAGGAGGTCACAATTATAGCCGCCAGGCTAAAGGTTACAGAGCTCATCGACCCGGGCAGCATTCGCCGGAGGTACTCCGATAAAATCTCCGACTCTGAAACGAATTGCCGGGCATATTCCGGGGAAACGCCAGTTTGCTGGGTGTCGGCCATGACCACTCTATCAAGTAGCTCCTCCAGGCCAATATAAGGCAGTAATGATCGAGCCAGGCGGTCAGCCAGTGGTTTGACAAAGCAGGGAATGTGGGCGTTACAGTCAGTCAGGGGGCAACGCCGGAAGCAATCCCGCTGAATCAGGCAGTCGCGATGAAATGCGTGACCCCGGGCGCAGTTGACCATATCAGCGTCAGCGGGTGGGGTACTACGAGGAGCCCGAACGTTATGGCACAGAAAACAACTGCTGGTCGAATGTACATTATCCATGTGGCAAGAAACTCCGGGTGATGAAATTCATCAGTTGCCAATTATCTTTGAACTTTACTTTTGTTAGACCCATTGTTCTTCCAAAAGGTTCAACGGAATGCTGTTGAAGGATGCCTGTTTTGACTGTTCAGCCAACCATTGGCTGCCGCCATGACCGCCTTGATGGTGCGTACGGTATTCTCAGGCAGCCTTTGATTTCTCCCTGGAATTGCTGCTTCAACCACTGAACCAGACGTCAGTAGTGACTCACCGGATTATCAGGTGAATTGGCGCAAAAGCCCTGATAATAGGTACAAATGCCGGTTCAATGGGATTCCTCGCTGATCCACTATTAGGCCAATCATCTACAATGATCTGGTTGATGACAGAAAGACATCCCCATTGGCCTGACAGCCTCCCGGGAAAACTGTGCCCCTGGCAGATGCTCAAAGGCGGGATGCTGGAAATTACCGAGAACAGGAGTCGAAATGAAGGCCGATTTTTATCAAGGGCTGCGCAGGCAGCTGGATGAGCTCAAACAGGAAGGGCTTTATAAAAGTGAACGGGTGATCAGTTCCCAGCAACAGGCTGCAATCAAAGTGCTCTCCAATGGTGAGAGCGGTGATGAAGTACTTAACTTCTGTGCCAATAACTACCTGGGCCTGGCCAATGCACCGGAGCTGATTGAAGCGGGTAAACAGGGGCTTGATCAATATGGCTTTGGCATGGCTTCCGTACGTTTTATCTGCGGTACCCAGACTGTTCATAAAGATCTGGAAGCTCATATCTCCCGGTTCCTGGGCATGGAAGATACCATTCTCTATCCTTCCTGTTTTGATGCCAATGGTGGTCTGTTTGAAACCATCCTGGGGCCGGATGACGCCATTATCAGTGATGCGCTGAACCATGCCAGTATCATAGATGGTGTGCGCCTGTCCAAAGCCAAACGTTTCCGCTATGCCAATAACGATATGGCCGATCTGGAAGCGCAACTGCAGGCGGCCGAGGCTGCCGGTGCCAAAACCAAACTGATTGCTACCGATGGCGTATTCTCCATGGATGGGGTTATCGCCAACCTGAAAGGCATCTGCGATCTGGCGGATAAATACGGTGCGCTGGTGATGGTGGATGACTGTCATGCCACCGGTTTTATTGGTGAGAAAGGGGTTGGTACTCCTGAGTTCTGTGATGTTATGGGACGTGTGGATATTCTCACCGGTACCCTGGGTAAAGCACTGGGTGGTGCTTCCGGTGGTTACACCTCCGGTAAAAAAGAAGTGATTGACTGGTTGCGTAATCGTTCCCGTCCATACCTCTTCTCCAACACGCTGTCACCCAGCATTGCTGCCGCTTCGATCAAAGTGTTTGAGATGCTGGCTGAAGGCGCAGAACTGCGCCGGAAGGTACGTGATAATGCCGACTATTTCCGCGCCGAAATGACCAGACTGGGCTTTACCCTGGCCGGAGCCGATCATCCGATTGTACCGGTGATGCTGGGTGATGCGTCACTGGCTGGCCAGTTTGCCGACCGTATGCTGGAAGAAGGGATTTACGTGGTTGGTTTCTCCTTCCCGGTGGTGCCAAAAGGGCAGGCGAGAATTCGTACCCAGATGTCCGCTGCCCACAGCAGAGAGCACCTGGACAAAGCCATTGCCGCTTTCGCCAGGGTTGGTCGAGAGTTGGGCGTTATCCACTGATTCACACACGCTGGCTTGCTATTCTGAATAGCAAGCCCATTGAGAAAACAGACACTGTGAAGACATTAGCCAAAAGCAAAGCAGAACCCGGAATCTGGATGGAAGACCGCCCCATGCCAGAAGTGGGTTACAACGATGTACTGATCAAAATCCGCAAAACCGCCATTTGTGGTACTGACATGCATATCTATCACTGGGATGAGTGGTCGCAGAACACCATTCCGGTGGGTATGCACGTTGGCCATGAATTTGTCGGCGAAATCGTTGACATGGGTGACGGTGTGCGTGGCTTTGAGGTTGGTCAGCGGGTGTCCGGTGAAGGCCATATTACCTGTGGCCACTGCCGTAATTGCCGTGCCGGCCGCCGTCATCTCTGCAACTTTACTGTGGGTGTTGGCGTCAATCGTGACGGTGCGTTTGCCGAATACCTGGTGATTCCGGCGGTTAATGCCTTCCCGATTCCTGATGACATCAGTGATGACCTGGCCGCCATTTTTGACCCGTTTGGTAATGCGGTTCACACTGCACTCTCGTTTGACCTGGTGGGAGAAGATGTACTGATTACCGGTGCCGGACCCATCGGCATTATGGCGGCAGCCATCTGTCGGCATGTCGGTGCCCGCAATGTGGTGATTACCGATGTCAACGAATACCGTCTGGATCTGGCCCGTAAAATGGGTGCGACCCGCGCTGTGAATGTTGCCAATACCGATCTGCCGGAAGTGATGGCTGAGCTGGGCATGGTTGAAGGCTTTGATGTGGGCCTTGAAATGTCCGGCAATGGTCGTGCATTTAAGCAGATGCTGGAAAATATGAACTACGGTGGCAAGATTGCACTGCTGGGCATTCCAGCCAGTGATACCGTGATTGACTGGAACCAGGTGATCTTCAAAGGTCTGGTGATCAAAGGTATTTATGGCCGTGAGATGTTTGAGACCTGGTACAAGATGACCAGCATGTTGCAGTCTGGTCTGGATATTTCTCCAATCATTACGCACCGGTTCCCGGTTGATGATTTTGACAAAGGTTTTGAAATCATGGGGTCCGGGCAGTCTGGAAAAGTGATTCTGGACTGGTGTTGAATCCAGGCAACAAAAAAGCCAGCAAATGCTGGCTTTTTTGTTGCCCATGATTAGGTTCTCAGCGAATAAAACGCAGAAACTCTTCCCGGGTTGGCTGATTGTCTTTCATCAGGCCACGCATGACCGAAGAGGTCATGGATGAGTTCTGTTTTTCCACACCGCGCATCATCATGCACATATGTTGCGCTTCAATTACCACGGCAACCCCTTTGGCGTCGGTTACTTCCATAATGGCATCGGCAATCTGTTTGGTCATGTTTTCCTGAATCTGCAGGCGGCGGGCGAACATATCCACAATGCGGGCAAATTTTGACAGGCCGAGCACCTTGCCATTGGGTAAATAGCCAATATGACACTTGCCAATAAAGGGCAGCAGGTGATGCTCACACATTGAGTACAGTTCTATGTCTTTGATCACGACCATTTCGCTGATGTCGGATTCAAACACCGCACCATTAACGATCTCTTCCAGTGTCTGGCTATAGCCTCTGGTCAGGTATTGCATTGCTTTGGCAGCGCGAAGCGGCGTATCTCTGAGGCCTTCCCGATGAATATCCTCACCGACGGACTCAATAATGGCCTTGTAGTGTTCGCTGATTCTTTGAGACATTGGAAGAATTATCACTGCATGGTTATCAAGGTGGACGGCAGTTTAACACAATTAATACATAACCCGGAAAGCCGCTGAACGACTTTCTTTGCAAGGTTTGGCACAGGCTGAGCAATTTGCACAATAAGGAAGGTATGGCCAGGACAAACATGAGCGGCATAACAGTTGCTAGTGTTTTTGCTTGCAGGTATGGTTGAAAAACCATGAGCTAAAGCGCGGTTGAAATTGTCAGGCGGTTGAGCAGGATTAACCTGTGCCGGACAGTCCCGTGCTGAAAATAATAACAACACCAAAGGAACGTTCTCATGCTGAAAAGTCTGAAAACAGTCGCTGCGCTGGGTGCATTGGCGGCAGCGGGTTTGGCACCGGTCGCCAGTGCTTCGGCAACGCTGGAGTCGGTAAAGGAAAAAGGTTATGTGGCCTGTGGTGTCAGCACCGGCCTTCCGGGCTTCAGTAACCCGGATGATAAAGGACAGTGGAGTGGGCTGGATGTTGATGTCTGTCGTGCCGTTGCCGCAGCGACTTTGAAAGATGCTGACAAGGTCAAGTTTGTACCGCTTACCGCTAAGGAGCGTTTTACCGCTCTGCAATCAGGAGAGATTGATGTGCTCTCCAGAAATACCACCTGGACCCTGACCCGTGATGCCTCCCTGGGCCTGAACTTCACCGGCGTCTCTTACTATGACGGCCAGGGCTTTATGGTGAAGAAAGATCTGGGTGTGAAAAGTGCCAAAGAGTTGGATGGTGCTTCTATCTGTATCCAGTCCGGTACCACCAGTGAGCTGAATCTTGCTGATTACTTCCGGGCTAATAATATGGAGTATCAGCCCGTGGTCTTTGATACCTCTGACAGTACGGCAAAAGGCTTTGATGCGGGGCGTTGTGATGTCCTGACTTCTGATCAATCTCAGCTTTATGCCTTGAGAGTTCGTTTGTCCAAGCCTGATGCTGCTGTGGTTCTGCCAGAAGTGATTTCAAAAGAGCCGCTCGGTCCTGTGGTGCGTCAGGGCGATGACCAGTGGTTCAACATTGTCAAGTGGAGCCTGGCCGCCATGATTAATGGCGAAGAGCTGGGCCTGAACTCGGGCAATATCAACGCGCAAAAAGCATCTTCTGATCCCAATGTACGCCGTTTGTTGGGTATTGACGGCCCTAAAGGTAAAGGTCTTGCCCTGGATGATGACTGGTCTCTGCGGATTATCGAGCAGGTGGGTAACTATGAGGAGATCTTTGAGCGTAACGTGGGTGCAGAATCACCGCTTCAGATCGATCGTGGCCTGAACGCCCTCTGGAACGAAGGGGGTATCCTCTACGCTCCTCCCTTCCGTTAATTCAATCGTTACGACATATACCCCGCTTGCACGCAACGCGTGAGGGCGGGAGTATGGATAGTCCTGCATTTTTTGCAGAACCTGTGAAGCGCGGGAACGAGATAAGAAGAAAAAGGGAGTTAGGTCGTGAGTGATCCTGAGCACGTATCCCATAAAAAAAATGCAAACCCCTCCTTTTTGGAGAAGATGTTGAAAGAGATGCTGAGGCTATGGCGTGATGCCTCCTTCAGGCCGCTGTTGATGCAGGGGATTGTGGTGCTGGTGGTGGTGATGCTCGGTGTCTGGGTAATCAATAACACCATGAACAACCTTGAACACCGGGGCATCAGCACCGGATTCGATTTTCTTTCCCAGGAAGCGGGCTTTGGCATTATTCAATCGCTGGTGGCCTACGACGAATCCCACAGCTACGGTCGCACCTTTGTTGTGGGCATACTTAATACCTTGCTGGTGTCCGGATTAGGTATCTTCTTCGCTACCCTGCTGGGTTTTCTGGTGGGGGTTGCCAGACTGTCGTCTAACTGGCTGCTGGCCAGAATGGCATCGGTGTTTATTGAGACCTTTCGCAATATTCCATTACTGCTGCAAATCTTTTTCTGGTATTTCGCAGTTCTGGCGGCGTTACCCCATCCCCGGCAAAGTTATGCCCTTGGCGATACCATTTTTTTAAATCTGCGTGGTCTTTTTCTGCCCAAACCTATTATTGAGCAGGGGCTGCTGCCGGTTCTGGTCAGTTGTCTGGTTGCCATTGGTCTGGCGTTATTGCTAAGGGCCAGAAATCGGCAGAGAAGAGTGGCAACCGGTAAGGACATTTCCGGTGCGTCCTGGTATATGGCCGCACTACTAATGGGCGTTCCTGTGCTTGTCTGGCACTTTTCTGGTGCATCGTTGGTCCTGGATACGCCAGCGCTGAAAGGCTTTAACTTCCGTGGTGGTATTACCATCATTCCTGAGCTGGGCGCTTTGTTACTGGCCCTGACCATTTATACCGCCGCCTTTATTGCCGAGGTGGTGAGAGCCGGTATTGAGTCTGTTCAGAAAGGGCAGAAAGAGGCTGCCGCATCACTGGGGCTTAAGCCAGGGAAAGTGTTGACCCTGGTGGTGATTCCCCAGGCGATGAAGGTGATTATTCCGCCATTGACCAATCAATATCTGAATCTGGCCAAAAACTCTTCACTGGCGACAGCGATTGGTTATCCGGACCTGGTCAGTGTCTTTGCCGGCACTACCCTGAACCAGACCGGGCAGGCGGTTGAAGTGATTGCCATGACCATGGCCGTTTATCTTACCATCAGTTTGAGTGTATCCCTGCTGATGAATATCTATAACAGACATGTGGCGCTTATCGAGCGGTAAGGTTGAGAGAAATGATCAGTCACGATATCAACATGATTCCTGCCCGTGAGCCACCTGCAACAGCCGTCGGTGTACTGGCATGGGTAAAAAATAATCTGTTTGCCAACCCGCTGAGTGCGCTGACCACACTGCTGATTGCTTACGGTCTGTATTTATTCGTACCACCGCTGGTGCAGTGGGCATTTATCGAGGCTACCTGGTTTGGCACCGACAGCACTGCCTGCAGTAGTGAAGGGGCCTGCTGGGCTTTTATCACGGCAAGGCTTGATCAGTTTATTTATGGGTTTTACCCGGAAGAACAGCAGTGGCGGGCGGATCTCTTTTTTACCCAGCTGGCCCTGTTGATTGCCTGGCTGTCGTTTAAAGTGACACCGGGTAAAAAGTGGGTGTTGGGCTACAGCCTGGTACTGATGCCGGTGGTTTCCTGGTTTCTGCTTTATGGCGACTTGTTGGGGCTTGAGAAAGTGGAGACCCATCAGTGGGGTGGGGTGATGCTGACGCTGTTGCTGGCACTGTGCGGGATGATCGCCTCTTTGCCATTCGGTGTGCTGCTGGCCCTTGGTCGTCGTTCCAATATGCCGGTCATACGGTCTTTATGCACCGGGTATATTGAACTCTGGCGCGGTGTTCCCCTGATCACTGTGCTCTTTATGGCCTCGGTCATGCTGCCACTGTTTGTGCCGGAAGAGGTGGTGTTCGATAAACTGCTGCGGGCGCTGATCGGCATTATTCTATTTCAGGCGGCCTATATGGCGGAAGTGGTGCGAGGTGGGTTGCAGGCCATCCCCAAAGGACAGTTTGAAGCGTTTAACAGCCTTGGCCTGAGTTACTGGCAGGGGATGATTATGATTATCCTGCCCCAGGCCATGAGACTGGTTATTCCCGGGGTGGTAAATACCTTTATTGCCCTGTTTAAAGACACCAGTCTGGTACTGGTCATCGGCCTGTTTGATCTGCTGGCCATTATTCAGGCCGGGCTGAATGACCCCGCCTGGCTGGGCAACTCCATAGAGGGCTATCTGTTTGCCGGGCTGGTTTTCTGGGTTTTCTGTTTTGGCATATCAAAGTACAGCCAGCGACTGGAACAACAATTACACCGATAATGACATCAGGGATGCCAATGGTATGAGTGATTATCTTGACGAACCTCGTCTGCAAAAGCCATTACCGAAAAGTGGCCAGCCAGAGGTGACGATTCAGCGTGAAGCCGCTGTTGAGCAGGCCAGCCTGATTGAGATCAGTGGCCTGAATAAATGGTATGGTCAATTTCATGTGCTGCGTGATATTAACCTGAACGTCAGGAAGGGGGAGAAGATCGTTATCTGTGGGCCTTCCGGCTCCGGTAAGTCCACATTGATCCGCTGCATTAATTGCCTTGAGGAGCATCAGGAAGGCAGCATTGTGGTGGATGGCACCCGGCTGACCAATGACCTGAAAAATATAGAAACCATCCGTCGTGAAGTGGGGATGGTATTCCAGCAGTTTAATCTGTTTCCACATCTGACCATTCTGGAGAACTGTACACTGGCACCTATCTGGGTCCGTAAACAGTCAAAAAAGGCAGCGGAAAAGGTGGCTATGGAATACCTGGAGCGGGTGAGAATCCCGGATCAGGCCAATAAATATCCCGGACAACTGTCTGGTGGCCAGCAGCAGCGGGTGGCGATTGCCCGAAGCCTGTGTATGAATCCGGAAGTGATGCTGTTTGATGAGCCCACCTCTGCCCTTGATCCGGAGATGATTAAAGAAGTGCTGGAGGTTATGGTCGAGCTGGCACAGGAAGGGATGACCATGCTCTGCGTGACCCATGAAATGGGCTTTGCCCGGACGGTGGCTGACCGGGTGATCTTTATGGATGAAGGTCAGATTATTGAACAGGCACCGCCGGAAGTGTTTTTCAGCAACCCACGTTCAGAGCGAACCCGCAGGTTTCTTGGTCAGGTGTTGAATCACTAGTGCATGGTTTCAATGTAATTGATGGGTTCCTTCTATCAATGACTCCCAGGCTCCGTTCGTCCTGAGCGGAGATTGTACACATCAAACTCATCGAAATGATGTGCCAGGGAACTCAAACCGGTTTGGGGTTAATAAAAAAATACCGGCATAAATGGTTCACGCCGGTATTTTATGTCACTTAGCAATCGAACTTAGAACTTGTAGCGCAGGGTAGCGTGCAGTGCCCAGGCGTTGGTGTCGTACTTGCCGGAGCTGGCTTTGGTTCCGGTATTGGTCACTTCACCGCCACCTTTTACCGTATCGTTTTCAGCAAAGTTATATTCTGCACCCAAATCAAGTCCCAGTTTGCCACTCATCAAGGTAGTACCCGCACCCAGGGTGAAGGAGTGAGCACCAGCCGGTGTGGAGAAGGTGGGTGCCGCGTATTCTTCTGGCGTTACGGCTGTGGTGTAGATATAACCCGCTCTCAATGCCCAGTTTTCGATGCCGGTGTACTCAGTAGCAAAGCGGAAGTTCCACTGGTCATCCCAGTTAGCAATAATCCTGTTTACCAGCAAATTACCTTCATTGCTGGAAAACTTGATCGATTCTATATCGCTGTACTTCGTCCAGGTGGCTTCACCGAACAGCTTCCAGTCATTATTCAGGCTGTAGTCTACACCTGTGGAAATCTGGGTTGGCAATGCGGTTTCAGCAGTAGCGGCGATGCCTGGTGTATGAACAGCGGTGTTCGCTACATAGGTAGTGGCTTCACCATCTGCCTCTATACTGACATCTGAGCGATAATTCAGTCCCCAGCCCCAGCGGTTATCATCGGAGCGATACATCGCGCCGAGACGTACACCAAATGTGTTAAAGCCAGAGAGGTCGTTATAACCCACAAGCGCACCGGTAGTACCAAAAATAGCAGCAGAGGCCAGATTGATATCAGCCTGGGCATAGGTAATACGGTAGGTGCCACCGATGGACCAGTTGTTATTGATCTGGTAGGCAAGAGCCAGACCGGCTTCCATTATCTTGATATCGGTTGAATAGTCGCCAGTCATTGGTGTGAGACTACCAACAGTAACCCCTTCATAACTGGTATTGGAACCACCGGCACCATAGAACCCATAACCCATAACCAACCGGTCATTCAGGCGATAAGCGCCCGTCAAACCGGCATTGGGCACAAAGTTTCTCTCTCCTTTCACATAGGAGTTATCGCCTTCAGCGGGACCGTTGGTCTGAACAAAGGTAGGAGAGGCATTCAAGGCAATTTCGTTGCCCTCAATACGGGCCAGACCAGCCGGGTTGTAGAACACGGCACTGGATGTATTAACGGAAGAAACAGCGGCACCCGCAAGGGCAGCGTATTTCGCGTCCCACATGGTCGCTTTTTCAAAGCCACCTGCAACGGCATTACCGGTGAATACGGCAAAAGCCAGAGAGGAAAGTACAAATAAACGGCCTTGGCGCGAAACCATAGACATGAAACTCCACAAAAGTCTATTGGGCAGTACTCTGACGAGTCGCTTCCTGAAAGTGACTGTCAGTGGATGATACCGCTGGGAAAGAAGCACGCAGAAAATGTGCCGTATAAAACTGACAGGAATATTATTAAGGTTTAAAAAAGTTTTCTGTTATGTTTTGTTTCTAACGTGTTGTAAATTTTAACTTTTTTAGTACTTTATCGTCTTAATAAAGTAGAAGCCGAGGTAGGGATACGCGTTTGCAGGCAGAAAACAGGCACAAAACAAAACCTGAGTGAAGGTTATAATTGCATTTTCATGATCATAAAGCCCAAAGAACCCCGGAGACATGACAGATACAGGAGCGTTATCGCCTAAAGGCGACATTACCGGTCAGCCAGGATAGAACTCACCGGAATGTGTGGTGCTTACTCAAACTTGCCTTCTTCGTCTTTATCATTATCAGCATCTTTATTGGCTTCCCTGATTGGAAGCAATCTCCTTTTCAGAGAACCAAGCAGATCATTGGGTTTGGGTGCCTTCTCTTTTATTTTCTTTGCCTCTTCTTTTGCTTCTTGGATTTGTTGCTCAATATCCTTGTCGCTGCTCTGACGCTTGTTATCCATGGCGGTAGCAGCGTTTTCCAGAGCTTTTTTGAATGTCTCACTGCCAAAGAAGCCCTGGTTTGATGGCTTGCTTTTAGCTCCGTTACCTGATTCCGTTTTGTTTGCGTTATCCGGGCTATTGGCCTGAGCAGTGCTGGTTGATGCCGGAGCCTTCCTGGTCCTGGCGGACAATATTTCCTGGGATATTGGTGGAGGTACTGGTGGTGCAGCGGGAGGCAATGGCGTTGTGGCATCATTGTTCAAAATTGGCTGAGCGGTTTCTCCCGGTTCTTCTGGAGAGAGGGCGGCATTTATGTTGTTCAGGTCAGCGGTTACATCCTCCGGGAGCTGGTCATCAGATACGGACGAGTCTGTGATGTCGTCAGCATCCATGGTATTTGAAGTTCTTCTCAGCATCTTTGCCACGGCGGCTTCCAACTCTGCTTTAAACTGGGCATCGTTAAACGTCTTGTTACCGGATGATGTGTTTTTCGTTTCGCTCTTTGGTACGGCAATGTTATTGGTTGCCTTGCTATTCGCCTGAGAAGAGCTTCTCTGCCCGGCCGGTAATTCATCCGCCGCAGGGAACGGTGGAAAGGAAACCGTTGTTTCAGCAGGCCTGTAACCGGCGGGTGATAGTGCCGACTGGGAGGGCTGAGCCGTGTCTTCCATTGCTCTGTTTCTTGCCGCTACTTTTTCCATCAGTTCATCGATAAACGGAAGGTGGCTATTTTCCAATCTCTCCGCCGTCTGAGCCCATTTCCTGGCAACATTGCTATCCAGAGTGTCAACTTCTTCCGGTGTTTTGGGTCTTCTGTCGGCCAGTTTTTTGGTCAATTCCGCCATAAGTTCGGGGTGACTCCCGGACCGAGAGGCTTTTGCTGTGTTTGCCGTATCGTCATTGGGTGAAAGTCTGTCACTGGTTTGTGTGCTGTTGCCTTCAATTGGCTGGTTTGGCTTTGTTGATTTTAGTTCCCTTTGTCTATTTTTTAGCTCTCTGAGCAGTGCTGCATGCAAGTTATCTTGTTTTTCTGGCTGTTGGACTTGCGATTTGGCCGTCTGCTCCGTGGTCGGGTTGGTTGACGGCTCTGCCTGTTGCGGCGTCATTGTCGGCTGAACGACGGATTCCTCTGTCGGGACAGAGGCCGCTTCCCGGATTTCTTCCCGGGAGAGGGATGCTGCTGTTATGGTTTCCGGCAAGGAGGAGAGACGATCAACGGGCACTGTTTCCTGCGGACTCTCTTCGCTGTCCGGTACGGTACCAGTTTGCTTCTTCAGAGCTGAAACGGGCTCGGTGACAGTGAGGTCTTCTTCTGTTGGAACACTCTCTGTATATTCAGCTGCTGGAGTGCTTTCTTGTTCTGTCTCAATAGGTGGAGAGCTTTGGACTGAGTCAGTAGCCTGCTGTTCACTCTGTAGTAAAGCCGGTTCGGCCTCTTCAGGCGTAGCGGTGGTTTGCGAACTATTCACTAAAGGCAGTGGTACCGGATAAGCCGGAGTTGCTCGCTGAGTCGGTCTGTCCATGGGTGGATCGGTAACTATGGGGGCAGCTTGTTTCTGCGCACCGGAAGAGGTTGTTGTGGTTAAGTCTTGCTCTTCAGGGTAACCATTTCCTTTCTCAATACCCGGAGAATCTTCTCTGGCAGTGATAGCAGAGCTTTCCTCTGCTGCTGGCCGGGCGCTTGTATCATGGTGTCTGGTCTCGACAAAGCTTTTCTCAACGGGGGTTCGATGATGAACGGTGATTGCACACTTTCTGTTTATTAGCTTGTCAAACGCCTGTGCGCCTTCCCCCTGGCCCAGGGTTTCTCTGCCCGCAACCTCGTTGTCGTTGAGAACGAGGGACTGTCTTATTTCTTCGGCTCTACTGGCACTTGCTTCTGTATTGGCATACTGCTTATCGTGACGCTTAAGGGCCTCTATGGTTTTTACCATTAACTTGTCAAGATTCTTATGGTTCTCCAATTCATCACCCGGGGGTATCAGGCTCAGTGGTTTGTCGGACTGAGACTTAAGGGTGATTTTAACGCTAAGGCCAGCCGGGAACTCCATACTCTTAAGCATTGCCAGCACCTGTTCAGGGCTATTAGCTTGAGCTTTATACAGTGCTTCCAGCGAAATACCGACTACTTTCTTTGCGTTAATGGCACCAAGAAGACTGTCTGCCTCTTTCAGCAAATCAGCCCGTTTCTGCAAAAGTTCTGTATTCTGGCTATCCAGTTTATTCTCTTTTAAACCCGTCGTGTGATGAGCGGGTACCTGGGTAGCTTCTGTTTTTAGCGGCGATGGACTGTCTGCACCTGTGACCACGCTTTCCTGTTTCGCTAAATAGCTCGTGGTATCGGCACTTTCAATTTTCCTGCCTCTATGGTGACCAACCGGTGCCTCCGCCTCTTTTGGCGTTGGCTCATAATTGGTGTGGACGGGGCCTGAACCCTCGACTCCTGGTGTTCTGTGACAAAGTGGGTTTCTGGGTAGTTTGAACATAATTAAGTAGGCTGGCCGGTTATATTGTTAGTGATATCGGCAGCAGGAGGAAATTGTTACCGGTCATTATGGCCCGATGAGGTCAGGTTGCGATTAAGGTGATAGAGGGCGGTACGTGGAAAGATTTGCGTCATGTGCGTAGTTACTCATGTTTTTCATTCTGAAACAAAAACTAACAGCGTTATCCATAAAGCCTTTGTATGATCGCCAGCAATTTTTATATGCCCAAAGGATTTGGAGTTGCTATGATGCGTCTATCTCTTGGCATTGAACTGGATTATGAGGATGATTGGGCCGGTGTCTGGTTTGGTGATCAGACCAGTGTTCAGGTTATGGCTTTGCAGGGCACGGTGTCCTATAAAATCCATGATGACGGTTTGTTGCCAGCCAACCGGTTTTTTTTATTTATTTTCTCTTTCCGTCCCTATACCCTTCTAACCATCGTCAGCACTGTTCTGGCTTGACCCGGGGAGGAGAAAGGATGTTCAGGAAGATCGTTTCAGGAAAGAAATTTATTTTCATGACCTTTTTGGTGGCTATGATTTCTGGCTGTAGTTCACTGGCTTCTAAAGATTCATCGACAACAGGCACCTCCTCCAACCAAGATCAGGCAGACTGTCAGTCACTTTCTAACCTGTTCAGTAAAAGCAATAATAACTTTGAGAGCATCCGTTTCCGCCCGTCCTATAAATACAAAATTACGCTCTGGGAGAGTCGTTATCAGCTGATAGAAAACAGCTGTCAGATATGGCAATGGGGTGATAAATACAGTTATGTCTGCAATAAGGCTTATCCTGACCAGGAAACGGCTCATCAGGTGTATGAACAGGCCCAGACCTTTATCAATCAATGTCTGGGTGAAAATCCCCATGGCTGGTATGAAAAGCAGGGCTTGCTTGAAGAACGGGGGGAGGAGACTCAGTACCTGCTTGAAGACCAGGTTCGGGGAACGTTAAGAAAGCAGAGTACTCCCGGTTTCTTTAAAGACAGCTGGTCTGTTTACTTCTGGATTGACTCCACTTCGCTGCTGCGCTGAACCGCTTTCGCCTTTTCATGTTCCGGGAAAAGGCGATTTCTACTCTATGCTTGAATTTTACAAGGCAAGCATAGAGCGAAACCCAATGGTAGATTTTTAATCTTGCGCTTCCCGGGTAAAAACCCACTCCTTATCGGAGGACATGGCCTCATTGAAGGCATAACCTTCGTAGTCAAAACTTTTCATTTTCTCTGGCTGGTCAATATTATGGTCGATAATGTAGCGGCACATCAGGCCCCTGGCTTTTTTGGCGTAGAAACTGATGATTTTGTATTGACCGTTCTTCCAGTCTTTAAATACCGGCGTAATAATCTGGCCATTAATCTGCTTTGGCTGCACAGACTTGTAGTATTCATTGGACGCGAGGTTGACCAGTACCTGGCTCTTCTGACTGGCCAGCTCGTTGTTCAGCTGCTCTGTAATCCTGCTTCCCCAGAACTGGTAAAGGTCTTTCCCCCGCTGATTGGAAAATCGCGTGCCCATTTCCAGCCGGTAAGCCTGCATTAAGTCCAGCGGGCGTAACAGGCCATAAAGGCCAGAGAGAATTCTCAGGTGTTGCTGGGCAAATGACAGCTGCTGTTCACTGAGTGTTTCTGCGTCGAGACCGGTGTATACATCACCCTTGAAGGCCAGTACCGCCTGCTTGGCATTGTCCGGACTGAACGGTGCCGACCATGCCTGGAAACGGGCTGCATTGAGCTGGGACAGCTTATCACTGATGCTCATCAGGCTGCCAATCGCTGCCGGGCTTAATTCACGGAGCTCTTCAATCAGCAGGGCGGACTGGTCAAGAAAGTCTGGCTGGGTGAATTTTTTTGTTGTGGGTGGTGTGTCATAGTCCAGGGTTTTCGCTGGAGAAATAACGAGCAGCATTCAACTCTCCCTGATTTTTCAAGCTTGAGATAATGATGACAATAGTAGAGCAGGGAGCGTTCCTTTAATAGGGTTGAAAGGGTTAATAAGACCTATCATGACCATTGATAATGGCTATCACTTTAAGAAGCTGGAATGTTCAGAGCAATTTGTTGCCACCGCAGCAGTTCAGTCTATTCTCGTGCAGCGTCCCGGATGATATCAGTGAGCCTGTCACACGGTCGGAAAAATAGAAAGCCCCGGCGACCCGGGGCTTTGTCGTGATGAAGAGGAATGAATTACAGATGGGTTTCAGCATACGCTGCCAGTGGTGACCTTGGTACACCCTGAAGCTGCATTGAACCTCCATGGGGGAAATGCTTCAGGCGCTCAGTCATATAGGTTAAGCCGGAGCTGGTGGCGGCCAGATAAGGGGTGTCGATCTGGGCCAGGTTGCCAAGGCAGATCACTTTACTGCCGACACCGGCGCGGGTGATGATGGTTTTGATCTGGTGAGGAGTCAGATTCTGACATTCATCGATGATGATCAGACTCTGCTGGAAACTCCTGCCACGGATGTAGTTCAGGGATTTGAAATGGAGCGGTACCCGGTCGAGAATGTACTCCACACTGCTGTTGGTGGATTCGTCATCATTGTGCAGCGCTTCCAGGTTGTCGGTAATAGCGCCCAGCCAGGGTTCCATTTTTTCAGCCTCGGTACCTGGCAGGAAGCCAATGTCTTCATCCAATCCCCGGGTGGAACGGGTGGCAATAATTCTCCGGTATTGTTTCGTGGCAATGGTCATTTCAATGGCGGCTGCCAGGGCCAGAATGGTCTTGCCAGAACCGGCGGCACCATTGAGGTTCACCAGGTGAACATCCGGGTCAAGCAGCAGATTCAGGGCCATGGCCTGGTTGATGTTCAATGGTCTCAACCCCCAGGCTTCCTGATGCATCAGGCTTTCTCTACTGTAGTGTTGAAGACTTACCTGGTCGTCCGATAGGTCGATGACTTTTGCTACAAACCCTTGGTCGTCTAAAAGGAACTTGTTGAGATACAACTCTTCGGCAAACTCACTTTTATTCAGGGTATGAATGGTTTTGCCATCAAGCTGTACCGTTTTTACTTCATTGACCCGGTCCCAGAAGTTGCCTTCATAATGGATATAACCTTTGGTCAGTAAGCCAATATCACTGACCAGCTGGTCACTGTGATAGTCTTCGGTAAGAATACCGCAGCCCCTGGCTTTGAGGCGCATATTTATGTCTTTGGTGACCAGTATGAACTGCCGGTCCGGATGGGCGTTCTGATACTGACAGATGTCGTTAATTATCTGGTTATCGTTATTACTGCTGGGGAGTGTGGTGATTTTATCGTCGGCATGACTCATCATGATGGAGAGCGTACCGGATGTTTCCGTGCTGTGGCTTCTCTGGATAGGGACTCCCTGCTCTATCTCCGCAGGTGTTGCTGTACCCAGAATATTATCAATCAGTCGTATGGCCTGACGACAGTCAGCGGCTATGGTTTGTTTGCCGTTCTTGAGTTTGTCCAGTTCTTCCAGAACGGTGATGGGAATGATTACCTGATGTTCTTCAAAGTTGAGGATAGAGTTAGGGTCGTGAATCAGGACGTTACTGTCCAGTATGTAGGTGGTTGTGATGGGTGAGTTTTCTGGCCTGGTTTCCAGGGCATGTCCCATAGGCAGCTCCCTTGTCTGTTTTTGGGTTACTCATAGTTGATTCTTATCGAAAAGCGTTAATCCGGCAAGGCTAAATTTCGATGAAGAATAAAAAAATTTTTTTCTCCTCCTAAAGGGTTTAAGTTGATGTGTTTTACTCTTATGCTTGAAAGGATATATCGTATTTTTTTATAAAAATTTTACTGTTTTTTTGATTGATATTTCTTTTAATTCTTACTATTCCCTCCCATGTCAGCAGGCGAATCGTTAGCGTTCGCCTGCACTGTTAACCCGGATATTTCATAAACATGCTCCCGTTCTCGCTTGTCCTTTGCCGCTCTAAGGGAGTTTTGTTCAGTCGACCGTACTCCCCGGTACGGCGCTCCCTCACAAAATCCCTTAGAGCGACAAAGTCCTCGGCTTTGGCATCCTGCGTCGCCCTACCTCCCACATCCATGTGGTCGTGCGCGAGATTCGGGGCAGTTTATGAAATATCCGGGTTAGCTTATCGGTGCTTACTGTTTCGGGGATCAACAAGAAGCTGTTCCGGTGGGTAGTCCTTCTTCAGTTTATCCCCCAGCAGCGCTTCAAGATCCGGAATCAGAAACGAATCATCTTCACAGGCAAAGCTGATGCTGGTTCCACTTGCCCCCGCTCTTCCGGTTCTGCCAATCCTGTGGACGTAGTCATCAGGGTCTTCAGGCAGGTTGTAGTTGATCACATGGCTGATTCCGTCAATGTGAATTCCCCGGCCAGCAACATCGGTAGCCACCAGTACTGAAATTTTTCCGGAGCGGAAATCTTCCAGAGTTCTGAGGCGCTTGTTCTGGGGAACTTCGCCGGAGATTTGGTCTGCCCTGATCCCAACCTTTTGCAGCTGTTCGGTCAGCTTGCGGGTTTGGTCCCTGCGATTGGTGAAAACAATGACTTTTTCCAGCTGGTGATGGTTAATCAGGTTTACCAGCAGGGGAAACTTCTGCTCCGATGAGAGAATGTAAACCTTTTGTTCCACCGTGTCGGTGGCCACACTGTCAGGCTCAATCTCAACCTTTACCGGGTTCCAGGTCCACTGTTCTCCAAGCCTTAATACATCATCTGTGAATGTCGCCGAGAATAGCAGCGTCTGACGGTCTCCCGGCCTTGGCGTCATGCGGATAATACGCCGTACCTGCGGGATAAAGCCCATGTCCAGCATGCGGTCCGCTTCGTCGATCACCATGACTTCAACCAGGTCCAGAAACAGGTCTTTACGCTCACAGTAGTCCAGCAGACGCCCGGGCGTGGCAACGAGAATATCCACATAATTTTCGCCGATACGTTTACGCTGTTTCTCATAATCCATACCACCTACAACGGTGACAACGTGCAGCGGCAGGTATTGGGTCAGGGCTTCAGCGTCCTTACCGATCTGCAATGCCAGCTCCCGTGTGGGGGCGATAATGACCGCGCGTGGCTCGCCCAGGTAGCGGGTGTCCGGTGCCGGGGTGTCAATCAGCTGCTTGATCGTGCTGATCAGAAATGCTGCTGTTTTACCGGTTCCTGTCTGAGCCTTGCCGATCGCATCCCGACCCGCCAGAGTGCTGCCCAGCACCTCTGCCTGAATTGGTGTGCAGTACTTGAAGCCCTGGTCAGCAATCGCATGCATCAGTTCGTCGGGCAGGGCAAAATCGTGAAAGCGGGTCTTTTCAGGGTCAGGCGCTACCTGGAACTGATCAATACTCCAGCTTTCCTGTGCCTGGGCAGGACGGTCTGACTTTCTGCTGCTTGTCCGCTTCGGACGCTTTGATGATTTGACGTTGTTTCTGGAATGCGCAGCCTGTTTTTTGCTGCCGGAAAGCGCTTTCTTCCCTTTTTCAGGGGAAGCGTCTTTACTCGCGCTGCTTTTCTTAAAAAATCCTAGAAAACCACTCAATGCCTTAATCTCGTTCCTTTCAGTCCTGAACAATGGCTTTACCAATTGGCAGCCGGGTGAGCCAGCTATAAGGATACAATCTTTATCCTGATCGTCGCAGAGATGGGCGAGGAAGAAGTTAGCTGGTTAATACCATGCCCACTTTACGGTGCGAGTGGGTACGGTATAGCGTGAGAGCAACCTTGAGAGGATCTTCACGGTAAATGATATGGCGTATTATCGCGCCGAATTAATGGACAAATCAAACGAACTGTACGGATTCGCGCGAATGATGGAAATAGTGTCTTTCCACCAGGCAAATCCGGCGACATGGCTGAATGGGATGCCGTGTGGTTAACACGGTCTGGTCAATCGTCCTCGAATTTTCCCCACTCGCCAGACGGCTCATCATCCGCTCGCTTGCCCAGCCACAATTGTTCAGATTTGCCTTTCTTGGACACTTTCCTTTTCTTCCTTTCCAGCCACTGCTTGTTAAGAACCATGATCAGGCCAGGATCAGGCACTGGTCTTACTGTGAGATTCTTGAACAAAGCGGTAAAAAAACTGGCTTCTTCAGCAAATTTCTGGTTTTTTTCCCCAACAGACTCCGTTCTTACAGGGTCTGGCATGCAGCGATTACCGATAAAATTAGATATTGGACAAGAACTCATAGTTGTTACCCACCATCTGGCTGAAAATTAAATAATAGGTAGAGATGCCGTGTTTGGAAGTTAGACATTGGTGGGAAAGGAAGAATTTTATTTTCTATTTCAATCAGTTGTTTGATCAGGCCGGAAATAGAAGGCGCTCTTTATCAGTCACTGAACGCCCTCTTTCTTGCCGTTATCTCAGCTCTGCCACAATTTCCTTGCTGAAGGATTTTTCGCAATAGTGGCACTTCAGCTGGATATCATGACTTTTCTGACGCAGGTAGAAATAGCTCTCCACCGGTTCATTATGCGTAATGCAGTTAGAGTTGGGGCAGGCGAACGCGGCTCTCAGCGTTTTCGGAATGGCCATGGTGAACTTATCCACCACCCGGTAATCGTCAATCACGTTGATGGTTGCGCTGGGTGCGAACAGTGCCAGTTCGTTGGCCTCCTGTTCAGTAAACATCCGTCCTTCGACTTTTATAATATCTTTGAAGCCCTGGGCTTTACTGGGCAAATTAAAGCCCACCGTAATACGCGCTTCACTGTTCAGCAGATGAAGACGGTCAAGGATTTTTACTCCCTGTCCCGCCGGAATATGGTCGATGACAGTGCCCTGGCAGATGGCTTCAACCTGAAGTTTGTTACTCATCGATCACTCCTCACATCTTGTCATCAAAGGATTCATTGAGAATCAGGGCCAGCAGCGCCTGACGGGCAAATACCCCGTTTCGGGCCTGTTCAAAGTAATAGGCATGGGGGGTTTGATCGACTTCAACGGCTATCTCATCAACCCTTGGCAACGGGTGCAGTACTTTAAGGTGTGCGGGGGCCTGCTTCAGGGCTTCATTGGTCAGTACATAGTTTGACGCGATGTGCTTATACTCGGTTTCATCGAATCGCTCTTTCTGAACCCGGGTCATGTAGATGATATCCGTATCGGCAACCACTTCTTCGATGCTTTCCGCCCGACGCCACCGGATGCCTTTTTCATCCAGTTCCTGCAGGATGTAGTCTGGCATTGCCAGTGCATCCGGGGCAATAAAATGAAATTCTGCGTTAAAGTGGGTCAGGGCCTGAGCCAGGGAGTGCACTGTCCGGCCATATTTCAGGTCACCGACAAAGGTGACTTTCAGGTTATCCAGTCGACCCTGGCACTCGCGAATACTAAACAGATCCAGCAGGGTTTGGGTTGGGTGCTGGTTGGAGCCGTCGCCGCCATTGATAATGGGGGCGCTGGAGAATTCCGAGGCCAGCCGGGCAGCACCTTCCTGAGGGTGGCGCATCACCACCGCATCGGTATAGGAGCTGATGATTTTGATGGAGTCCGCAAGGGTTTCCCCTTTTTTGGCAGAGGTGTTGCCACCGTCGGCAAAACCAATCAGGGTGCCGCCTAACCTTTGAACGGCTGTTTCAAACGAGAGGCGTGTGCGGGTGGATGCCTCAAAAAAACAGCTGGCAATTACTTTGCCCTGCAATAGACCGGGACGTGGCGTGTGCTTGAGTTCAGCAGCCACTTCAAGAATCTGTTCCATATCTTCCCGGGTAAGGTCGGCTATGGAGATAATGTTCCTGTTAAAGAACCTGTTTCCCATGGGGGTAATACCTGTCGCCTTTGGTCATTTTCAAGTCAAAAAAAAGCCCCTGGATTAAGGGGCTTTTTTTTGCAATACAGATAAAGTGGTTGGCACCAGTCATAAGGATTCTGCTTGTTCTTTTGATTGACTGACGGTTCATGTGCAGTGTCATCGAAACCTTATCCCGGGTGAGTGTCGTTCAGGTTAACTCTTTTTGGTCAAGCAGTCAGCTTCTTTGTTGGGTAAAAGCAGTCCGATTGACAAATTGTCTGGCATTTTACACTTCAACTGTCGTTGGTCAAGAGATTTCAGCGTTCCGGTCAGGGGAGGCGGCTTGACCAGATACCGGCCAGTCCCGCTCATGCTCTTGTCTGAAGAATTACCAGGGGAGGTCAAGCCTTAAATTTGCCTCAAATGCCCGTAGAACCGACTCTTTGGAGTGTAAGATCCAGATGCTGGTGACAAAGTTATAAAAGGTGTCCAGCCAACTGTCATGATGGTTCAGCTGGTAGATA
This sequence comes from Thalassotalea sp. G20_0, assembly GCF_017744175.1. NCBI lineage: Bacteria > Pseudomonadati > Pseudomonadota > Gammaproteobacteria > Alteromonadales > Colwelliaceae > Thalassotalea > Thalassotalea sp. G20_0. Next base: position 63,776 of record NZ_JAGHQV010000004.1, read on the forward strand.
TGTCGTATGTTGGGTTCAAGCCCGCTGGAAGGAATCTTCATTCCGGCAACCACCACCTTGTTTGGCGGCAGTTTCCATCGAGAGTATCGGCTGAGCGGGTTATAGTCCTGTCCATGAAGAAAGCTGCCTTCAACATAGGAGTGATGAATTCTGGCCAATCGGCTTTCGGGCATACCTGCCAGCCAGCTTGGGTGAATACCGTAGCTGTTGAAAATGTAGGCTTGCTCAATGGTCTCGGATATTGACATGGCGGCCTGGGCAATAGCGCCGCTGAAGGAGTAACCGGTTATCTCCACTGAATGGTTCGGATACATATCTTTCAGGGAATCCGCGAGATCGCTAATATCCTGCAGCTGTTTTACCGCAAGAGAGCAGGGAGAGCTGCCGGGGTGAGCGGGTTTTGATTGGGTGACCAGGCATTGGACAGCCTCATCGGACTTTTCACCGGCCAGGGCCAGAACAATCTTGCTCTTGGTCTGGGCGTCAGATGAAGGGTCTTCAGTCAGTTTAAATACCCTGATCCTGATATTCGAGTCCGGGATAGTGACCTGGCCGATTATCTGGTGGCGGGTCTGGCCAGATTTTCGTTTCTCCTCGGCGGTACTTGTAAAATGGGGCTGCCATTGCTCAGGGATGGCTTCCGGATCCGCCACGAATAGAAAATGTCTGGAGCCCAGGTAAGAGAGCCTGAAAATAGCAAATAGCTGTTTTTCCGGATCATCGGAGGTCAGGATTGCGTCCATTTCGGAAAAATAGCTCATCAAGGCATAGGGGTAACGCTCCAATAGCAGTTCAGTGGTGGCCCGGTAATCTACGGTTCTTTTTTTAACGGTTTGCTGTTGATCATTTTCGTTGAATTCGGGTGTTTGTTCAGGCTCCATGCCGGAATTGGCGGGTGGCGGCGCAGTCCATTCAGCGGTGATGCCAGACGCCTGTGGCGTGGCGTCAGCAATAGCGAACAAACTGAGACTGCTCAACAATAAGGGGACTGCAATTAATAGACGTATAGAGTTAGGGTGCATGGGCTTTCCTGACCAATATTGAAAACCAGAGGTTAGTAAGTAGTTAACCAAATGAAATATACGATTCCATTTGCCCAACTACTTACCTATGACCAGAAAAAGAGGCTAACGTTCAAATTTAAAGGTGCGGGGGGATAAATCAAAGCGCCTGATCCGTTGATGAGAGTGGAATAACAGGCTTACAAGTTGTGTTTCTTCATTTTGCACCCGCCCGGGATTTCAATGGTGACGTCACTGTTCAGCTGGCAGCAGCAGGTCAGTATTTTTCCTTCCGGAATAAAGGCGATGGGTTCGGTGGTATAGGTGACTTCACCCGCTACAAGGGTGACCTGGCAGCTGCCACAAAACCCCTCACGGCATTGATACTCCATGTCGACGTTTTCCTGCTCAAGGGCTTCCAGAAGCGTCAGCTCTTTGCGGGGAATAAAGCTGAAGCCTTCAAGAATCTTGACAATATGAGCCATGGTGTTTCGCCTGTATCAGCCAGGCCTGAAGCAGGCCTGGCTATGGGACGTTGGGTATTGAAACTGCTTACACTGTTTTTTAATGCAGGACTTATAACGAAAAGTTACTGAAATCTTCGGACTGCACTTCGCTGTCTATTTGCCCAACCAGGTAGGAGCTGACCTCCACCTCCTGAGGGGCAACCTGAACGTTGTCGCTGTTAAGCCAGCTGTTCATCCAGGGCAGAGGGTTCTGTTTGATGGCAAACGCCGGTTCAAAGCCGACGGCAACCATCCGCTGGTTGGTGATGTATTCAACGTACTGGCCAAGAATGTCCCGGTTCAGGCCAATCATGGAGCCATCACGGAACAGGTAGTCTGCCCAGTCTTTTTCCTGTTCTGCCGCATCGATAAAGATCTGTCTGGCCTGGTCTTTCAGCTCACGGGCAATCACTGCCATTTCCGGGTCATCTTTGCCATCGGCCAGCAGTTGCAGGATGTGCTGGGTGCCGGTCAGGTGGAGGGCTTCATCGCGGGCGATCAATTTGATGATTTTGGCGTTGCCCTCCATTGTGGAGCGCTCGGCAAAGGCAAAGCTGCAGGCAAAACTGACGTAAAAACGGATCGCTTCCAGCACATTCACAGACACCACGGTGAGGTAGAGCCTGCGCTTCAGGTCGGTAATGCTGATGTTGATTTCTTCGCCGTTAACGGTGTGTTTACCATCACCCAGCTGATGGTAAAGGCTGACACCTTCGATCAGGGCGTCATAGTAGCGGGTGATGTCCCGGGCGCGTTTGGTAATCGCTTCATTGGTCACGATATCGTCAAAGATACGGGCCGGTTCGGTGACGATATTGCGGATAATATGGGTATAGGAACGGGAGTGGATGGTCTCACTGAAGGCCCAGGTTTCGATCCAGGTTTCCAGTTCCGGCAGGGAAACAATAGGCAGCAGGGCAACGTTCGGTGAGCGGCCCTGCACCGAGTCCAGAAGGGTCTGGTATTTCAGGTTGCTGAGAAAGATGTGCCTTTCATGATCGGGAAGCGCAGCAAAGTCACGGCGATCGGTTGAGAGGTCCACCTCCTCAGGGCGCCAGAAAAAGGAGAGCTGCTTCTCAATCAGCTTCTCAAAGATCGGGTACTTCTGGACATCATAACGGGATACATTGACATTACGGCCAAAGAACATGGGCTCCTGGGTAGCATTGAAGTGTTCCCGGTTAAATGTGGTGTATGTCATTGTTCGATTTGCCCCAATTCAGTGGTTTCCGCGTATGGTTTGCTGGCCTGGGAGCCTGTCGGACTTAAGCGTCCGTAGCGAGGATTGCGAGAAATTGAGGATAAAAATTTCTGCTTCTGAGGAGAATAGCGGGGCTATTTGACGAAGAAGCAGGAATTTTTAGACCAATTTATCGCAACCGCAGTAGGACAGTCTTAAGTCCGACAGGCTCCTAGAGTGAAGCGAACCGCGTTGTTTATCTATAAGCATTTGCGCTATAGACATGATTGCTGTTCGCTATTGATCAATAGTTCTGACAAGGGATGTTCATCAGATTTTGCAGGCCCCCCCTGCGCAGTCATCATCCATATCATTCTGAGCGTCAGCGGCACCATCACGGGTATTGTGGTAATACAGTGTTTTTACGCCCAGTTTGTAAGCGGTCAGCAGGTCTTTCAGCAGCAGCTTCATCGGTACTTTGCCGCCTTCAAAGAGGCCTGGATCATAGTTGGTATTGGCTGAGATCGTCTGGTCGACAAATTTCTGCATGATGGCAACCAGCTGAAGGTAGCCATCGTTGTTCGGGATGTTCCAGAGCAGTTCATAACGATCCTTAAGCTCGACGAAATCAGGAACAACCTGCTTAAGAATGCCATCTTTGCTGGCCTTAACGCTGACAAAGCCCCTGGGCGGCTCAATACCGTTGGTGGCGTTGCTGATCTGGGATGATGTCTCGGATGGCATCAGGGCGGTCAGTGTTGAGTTGCGCAGGCCGAACGACTTGATCTCCTCACGCAAACTTTCCCAGTCAAGATGAAGGGACTCTTCACAAACCGTATCGAGGTCACGTTTGTAGGTGTCGATAGGTAAGATACCTTTGGCATACGTGGTCTCATTGAATTTGGAGCAGGTGCCTTTCTCTCTGGCCAGCTTGTTTGACGCTTTCAACAGGTAGTATTGAATGGCCTCAAAGGTGCGGTGGGTCAGGCCATTGGCGGAGCCATCCGAATACCGGACATGGTTTTTGGCCAGGTAGTTGGCGAAGTTAATCACCCCGACACCCAGGGGACGCCGTCCCATGGTCGAGTTATAAGCTGCAGGAACCGGGTAGTCCTGGTAGTCCAGCAGGCTGTCGAGGGCACGCACAATCAGTTCCGACAACTCTTCCAGTTCTGCCAGACCCTTCAGGGTTCCCAGGTTGAATGCGGCCAGGGTGCACAGGGCAATCTCGCCCTCTTCGTCATGGATATGATCCAGGGGTTTGGTGGGCAGGGCAATTTCCAGGCACAGGTTACTCTGGCGAACCGGGGCCACTGCCGGGTCAAATGGGCTGTGGGTATTGCAGTGATCGACGTTTTGCAGGTAGATCCGCCCGGTACTGGCCCGCTCGGAGGCAAACAGTGAAAAGAGTTCAATCGCCTTCAACGTGGTCTTACGGATGCTGCTGTCCTGCTCATATTGCTTATAGAGCCTTTCAAACGCTTCCTGGTCAGCAAAGAACGCATCATACAGTCCCGGCACATCGCTGGGTGAAAAGAGGGTGATATCACCGCCTTCGATCAGGCGCTGATACATGAGCTTGTTAAACTGCACGCCATAGTCCAGGTGGCGAACGCGGTTATCATCAACCCCCCGGTTGTTTTTCAGAACCAGCAGGTTTTCAACTTCCAGATGCCAGATCGGGTAGAATAGGGTCGCTGCGCCACCGCGAACGCCCCCTTGAGAGCACGATTTTACGGCCGTCTGGAAGTGCTTGTAGAACGGGATACAGCCGGTATGGAAGGCTTCTCCCCCACGGATCGGGCTGCCCAGGGCGCGAATATTACCGGCGTTGATACCAATCCCCGCCCGCTGGCTGACGTATTTAACGATAGCGCTGGACGTGGCATTAATGGAGTCCAGTGAGTCCCCGCATTCAATCAGCACACAAGAGCTGAACTGACGGGTAGCTGTCCGTACCCCGGACATGATCGGGGTGGGCAGAGAGAGTCTGAAGGTGGACACCGCATGGTAGAAACGCTCAATGAAATCCAGGCGAGTCTCTTTCGGGTATTGTGCAAACAGGCAGGCACCAATGAGCATGTAAAGAATCTGGGGGCTCTCGTAGTACTCGCCGGTTACCCGGTTCTGCACCAGGTATTTGCCCTCAAGTTGCTTGACCGCCGCATAGCTGAAGTTCATATCCCGGCTGTGATCAATAAAGCGTTCCATCTGATCAAATTCAGCCTCACTGTAGTCCGTCAGGAGGTGCTGGTCATACTTCTTCATCTCCACCAGTTTGACCACATGGCTATACAGTTCGGGCGGTTCAAACTGGCCGTAGGCCTTTTTCCGCAGGTGGAAAATGGCCAGACGGGCAGCCAGATACTGATAGTCCGGAGCCTGGGCTGAAATCAGGTCGGCAGCGGATTTGATCAGTGTTTCATGGATATCCGTGGTCTTGATGCCATCGTAGAACTGTATGTGAGACTTAAGTTCAACTTCAGAAACGGAGACGTTGTCCAGGCCCTCGGCTGCCCAGATAATCACTTTATGGATCTTCTCAAGATCCAGTTGTTCCTTGTCTCCGTCACGCTTGGTGACCAGGATATTTTTATTCATTCAGCCCTTACCTGTGTATTCAATGAACACGCTTGATATAGCGCGGCTATCAATGACCTTGCAGCACGCTTCATGGCCAGGCCAGCAGACAGTATTTACTGCGCGTGCTTTCCATCACTGTCTCATCGCCAGCCACTGTGCACTGCAGTGGCTGTGAGACTATGAGTCTGTCCGGGATATACCTGATGAGTCAGATCCCCGCCTCTGCGAGACAGGCTGTGGCGGCGGAACCGCGAGGCCGCGCAGCTGACAATCTGTATAAGCATTCTTCCCTGATTACCGTCCGCTCTTCCGTTATGTGCTGCTGCCAACAGTAAATCCGCTGTTTGGCTGGACTGTTGCCTGAGGCATTTCCGGTATGCCGGGTTGCTCAGGCGACAATGTGTTACTCAGCAGCGAGGGGTACCATATATAGTGTAGCGGCCGTTTATCTACACAAGATAATGCGCAGTCGGGAGAAATTCAAGCCGATAAAACCGGGGGAGTGCTGTGGATAAGATGTGGATTTCTTTCGGTGTTGGTGCCCGCTAACTCCCGGGTAACTTTTTCAGACAGAGCGAGAAATTTGCAAGCTCAAGATGGGATTTTGTCAAAATAAAAAAAAATTCTGAGTCCGGTTCGGAGAAAAAATCATGAATACTTTGGCTTCCGGACGTTGATTCAGAAATGTTTGGGCCTGCTCCGGTTCCGGGGAGGACGTTCGATCGTCGGTAGTGTAACATCTACGGCCCATAAACCATTAGATTGCCAGTGAAGTGCCGGTTTTTTGCCGCTTTCAATATTTCGTCTCTTAACCCCCGGGGTGTAAAACAATGGCTTTGGATAATGCAGAAACGGGTCGCATCCTGATTGTTGAGGATGATGAGCGTTTGGCAACCCTGACCCGTGAGTATCTTGAAAATAATGGCCTTCAGGTGTCGGTGGAAGGTGATGGTGGTAAGGCCGTTGAGCGTATTTTGAGTGAGCGCCCCGATCTGGTGGTACTGGATCTGATGCTGCCGGGGGAAGATGGGGTGTCCATCTGTCGCCGGGTGCGAGGCCAGTATCATGGTCAGATACTGATGCTGACCGCCCGCACCGATGACCTTGATGAAGTGCTGGGGCTGGAAATGGGCGCGGATGATTATGTTGCCAAACCGGTTCGTCCAAGAGTACTGCTTGCCCGTATAAGAGCCCTGTTGAGAAGGGGCACGGCACCGGTAGAAGACGAGCCGGAAGTGCAGAATAGCCTTCGCTTTGGCGCGCTGGTCGTTGATAACTCTATGCGTGAGGCCTGGCTGGATGACCAGAGCGTTGACCTCACCAGCGCTGAGTTTGATCTGCTCTGGCTGCTCTGTTCGAATGCTGGCCGGGTGTTGAGCCGGGAAGAGATCTTTGCCCAGTTGCGCGGGATTGAATACGACGGTCAGGACCGTTCCATCGATGTCAGGGTGTCACGCATTCGCCCCAAAATTGGTGACGACCCGATGCATCCTCGTCTGATCAAGACGGTGCGCAGTAAAGGGTATCTTTTTGTGAAGAGCATGTGACAAATGAGTAAGTTGCTGGCATAGCGTCATGAGCAGTATATTTCTTCGTATCTATGGCGGGCTGCTGTTTTCCCTGGTTCTGGTCTCAGTGCTTTCTGGTATCGTTGTCACTATTGTCAATGGTGTTCGATTGGCCGAGTACCGGGAGGATATTGCCCGAGGGACCTTCCGTCTCGTCTCTGAAGTACTGGCAGACATGCCAGAAGAGCAGCGACATAAGTGGCTGGGAGAGTGGGGACATAAACTGTCGATTCCTTTTTCCATGTTGCCGTTGGAGCGATCCGACTTCACACCTAAAGAGATTGAGCAGCTCTCTTTAGGGGGGATTGATGTTCAGATGCTAACGGAAAAGGCCGCGGTTATTACCGCCTTAATTGATGACCGGTGGTTGTTGCAGGGACGGGTGGCGGAGATATCAGAACAAATGGCGAGTGGTACCATTGTTTTTCTCAGACACTTGCTCAGCCATTACTCTGCGGATGAGCGCGTGACGGTATTGGCTCAGCGATCCGGAGAATCGCTGAGCTTTCCTGTGTCCATTGTCCACTCCGCTGCGTCGTTAACGCCCCTGCAAAACACCCAGTTGCAGCAGGGCAGTATTGTGACTGTGTTGAACATCCGAGATGAATCGCTCCAGCTCTATGCCCAGATGAAGGACAGTGATCAGATACTCCATCTTGGTCCATTGAAATTACTGAACCCTTATCCTTTTAAACTGATCCTGACCCTGGGGCTGTTCGTCTTGATCTCTCTGAGCCTTGCCATCTATATCCTGGTCAGGGGAATGGAGAAGCGGCTGCGAAAACTGGAAAGGGCGGCGACACGCTTTAGCCGGGGAGACTTTGAGGTACGGGTTAATGTTGGCGGGGCGGATTCCATTGGTCGTCTGGCCATGGCATTTAATGCCATGGCCGACCATATTCAACGCCTGCTGAGTCTGCAAAAAGAGATGATTCGTGGTGTGTCCCATGAATTAAGAACCCCCGTAGCAAGGTTGCGTTTTGGCCTGGATCTGATTGCCGATGCCAGAACACAGGAAGCGCGGGAGGCCCAGCTGGAGGGTATGGACCAGGATATCCAGGAACTGGATCATCTGGTGGATGAGTTTCTGACCTATGCCAACCTGGAACAGGGAACCCCGACCCTCCGATTGAAACGTCATGATGTTGATAAAGTAGTGGCCCAGGTGGTTGGTGAGCATCTCAGATTACAGAACCGGGTTGAGATAGAGCATATTCCCTGCAATGTGTTAAACCCCAGGCGTTTTGTCGAAATTGACCGTCGCTATATTCATCGGGCGATACAGAACCTGGTAGGCAATGCCTGTCGCTATGCGGACAGTAAAGTTCAGGTGCGTTTTTCATCCACCCAGGATACTTGTCGTATTGATGTGGATGATGACGGGGCCGGGATTCCGGAAGAACAGTGGGAACGGGTGTTTTCTGCTTTTTCCCGACTGGACGACAGCAGAACGCGTAAGTCAGGAGGCTACGGTCTGGGGCTCTCAATCGTCCGGCGGATTATGTACTGGCATGGGGGACGGGCGCTGGTCAGTCACAGTCCCCTGGGAGGAGCCCGGTTCAGTCTGGTCTGGCCCAGAAAGCAGAGGCATTAAAACTGCCACTCCCCACTTTATCGGGCATGGGTTCTGGCATGTCATCCGTTGCCCATGCCTCGGGCTTGTTTTTTAATGGTTACGCAACCATATTACTTTCAAGTTATATCACTTGTGGATTATATCACCTTCAGCTTATATAATGATAAGAGTTGTTATGTCGTGGAATGTATTGCTGGCCGATGAGTTTAAGCATTGGTTTACTGCACAGACAGAGGCCATACAGGCCGATGTCCTGTCCATGATTGAGGTTTTGCAGGTTCGTGGCCCGCAACTTTCCAGGCCGTACGCAGACACCCTCAATGGCAGCAAACACAGCAATATGAAAGAGCTGCGGGTTCAGCATAAAGGCCATCCGGTCCGGGTTGCCTACGCTTTTGACCCGGAGCGTTCAGCCATTGTCCTGTGTGCTGGTGACAAAACCGGGCTGAACGAAAACAGGTTTTACCAGCAGTTGATTAAAGAGGCTGACGCCATTTTTGACCGGCACCTGGCATCGTTAACCGGTAACGATTAGCGTTGGAAATACTCCGAAGAGCAAACAAAGATCTTATCCGCTTGTCCCCGGGCTACAGGGAATGTGGCGTTTGAGAGTATAAAGAGACAGGAATTAATTATGGCTACCACACCATTCGAGGCGTTCAAAAAAGAGCTTAACCCCGCGGTGGTTGAGCAGGCCAAAAAACAGGCGTTTGAGCTGCTTAAGGAAATGACCCTGGCAGAGCTGCGCAAACACAAAGGCATTCGCCAGGAAGATCTGGCTGCTGCGCTGAGTACCAGGCAACCCAATATCTCCCAGATCGAAAAGCGTGAGGATCTCAACCTCTCCACCCTTATCACCTACATCCGGGCTCTGGGCGGTGAGCTGGAACTGGTGGCACGTTTCAAGGATGGTGAGCGCATCTCTATCGCACCCGTTACCCGCAACTGAACAGGCCGGGCATTTTCCGGTCTGTCTATCATTAAGTTTCTGTCGTTTATTAAATGGTCAGGGTGGCGCTTTTCGGGGAATATCAGGCAGGTCTTGAAAAATATCAGGCAAGTCCTCCCGGATGCCTTCCTCTTTGAGAATATGGAAGGCAACGTTCTGGGTTGAGAAGCCGGGTTTCAGGACATAATCATAGAGCAGGCGGCCTTCACTGTTGATCTCAGCGCTGACATGAAGATTTTGAAACCTGTCCGGGAACTGATCAGCCAGTGAGGTCAGCCGGGTATAGTGGGTAGAAGAAATGCTGATCGTCCCGGGTAAATCGCCAATCGATTTTATATAGGCGAGTGCACCGATCTCCCCTTCTTTTGGGCTGGTATTGCTGAAAATTTCATCCAGAAAGGCAATGCTGTACTGGCCCGCCTCCAGAGCGCGCAATTTCTGTAACAGCGTGATTGCCCGCTTTGATTCTGCGCTGAAACTGGAAACGCCAGTAATCATTTCCGGTTCAATGACCTTATGGGTATGAATAAAGGAAAATGGTGTCAGTTTAAAGGATGCCGCCGGGGATATACCCAGTGTCTGCGCCATAATGACGTTAAGGGCAGCAGCAACCATGGCATTGGATTTTCCCGCTGCATTCGGCCCGGTAATAATGATATTGGCCGGTGGTACGAAGTGGCTGGCGGCAAGGTCACTGGAAACCGCAATGGCAGGGGGGAGCAGAGGGTTCCAGAAGCCCTGAAGCTCAATACCCGGTTGCGCTGATACTTGATATTGTGCAAAGCACAATGGGTTCGTTTCCCGGTAAGAAGATGACCTCAGCAGCTTGGCAACGGTCAGCCAGGCATCAATCTCACCGGTGGCCTGCATAATCCTGATCAGTGGGATGTGGTTTCGGCGCAGCAGCATCAGGCTTCTTTTATAGCGTCCCATGTTGGTTGCCAGATAGGCCAGTGTGTCGGGTGTTTTCTCCGGCGCATCGTGTAACAGTGTGGCTATTTCCTGAATCTGGGTGGAGTTTCGAAATTTCAGGAAGCCGCTGTAATGGTCCAGAATATCCTCAAGGGCAGGGTGATGCCGGGCCAGTTGCTTAAGTTCTCTGGCACTGGCCAGTGCCCTTCCGGGTCTGCGGCTGCGCTCCATGACAAACGTGTAAGCGGCCCGATTATCCTGAAAGAGCCAGTATGATTGATAAATTGCGATCATTTGCAGTACCGCAAAGCTGCCGAAGGTAAAAATTTTGACCGGTGGTGGAAGCCCCTGAAAGTGATCGTGCATTTCAGAAATGACCAGATTCATATTGGCTGGCAGGTTGATGGCTGAATTGAGAAGCCCATGAATAATCCCGTATTGTGAGTCAAACTTGCCAAGCAGCGTGGACCCGATCAGGCCAATAGGCACATTCAATGCGCTCATAACACTAATGATGTCGTTTAATCGGCGGGCAATCTCTTCATAGGAGGCATCGGAGGTGAGCCCCGGAATGTAGGTCTGGTAATCAATCTCATCAAAATGTGGGCTGTTCACAGCATCAGAAGGGTCGAGCAGGGCAATGAGTCCATCTTCATCCGCGGCATAACGGATCAGTTGCTCCTCTATCTGAAAGATGACTTTGGGGTGATCCAACAAGTATTGAAGTGCGTTTTGGCGTTTTTCAAGAACCTTTATATCCGTAATGGGGGATATCAGCAGGTTGGCCAACATGATTTCACCAGCGACCGTCATCGGAGAGCCTAAATTGCTGAGCAGGCTATGTCCGGGGTTTTGTAGGGTGCCACTGAGAATATGCAGGTCTTTAACGGCATGATGGGTCATTATCTCGTTGCCCGTTTTATGAGTACGGGAAAAGTTTTGCAAAAGAATGCTGCGTCTTTCTCCCGGGGACAGAAGAATTTCAGGTAACTCCTGTTTCTGGTTACGCGAGTTTATGGCGTTTTTGTATTTATCTGCGGAGTGGATTTTTGCTAATTGATCATGTATTAGCTGATAAGTGTTGGTGATCTCCATGCCTCCGTCAGCATTAAGACTTGCGGTAATGGTTGTGATTAACAGGAATATTAAATAATCGGTGGCTCTTGATTTCATTGGGTGTTTTCGATGGACAGTTTTTATTTTTTAACATTTCATGTTGCACATCAGAGGCCTTTGGGTAAGCAGGGTTACAATCCCGGTTTTTTTAGGCCAATGAGCGGATTTATTGTCAATTGAGCAACCAATATCCCCGTAAGCTTGTGTAAAAATAGATGAGAAGCCATAGTCTCGCCATACACTGATGATCTGATCCATTTCAAGCTATTGATCGAGAGAGTACAGCATGCCATTCCGTCTGGAGATGAAGGTTCGCGACTATGAGTGCGACCTGCAGGGAATCGTCAACAACAGTGTCTACTTCAATTATCTGGAGCATGCACGGCATGAGTTTCTGCACGCCAACGATATCGACTTTGCCAGGCTGGCCGCAGAGAAAATTCATCTGGTGGTGTTGAGAAGTGAGATGGACTACAAAATGTCGCTGGTACCCGGGGATAAATTTTATGTAGAAGTAGAGCCCGTGCGACTTTCCAAACTGAAATTTGGTTTTAAACAGAAAATCTTCCGTAAACGGGATAACAGGCTGGCCATCGATGCGCTGGTTATTGGTACATCAGTGAACGCTAAAGGACGGCCTTTCCTTTCAGAAGACATTGACCGGGTATTTCCACTGGCATGACAAATGATAAAAACGTCAGCACTTGTCTGACGTTTCTGATCGCTATCTGTTCAGCAGTTTCCTTCCGGCAAAATAATCCAGACTGACATAACGTCCGGCTCCCTGGAAAACCAGCACCAGCAACATCACCAGGTAGGTGGCAGCAAACTCAATGCCATTGTTCAGAATCACCGGCTTGCCAAACTCGGTAATATAGTGGTAGCGGCCGGGATGGTTTGACTTCAGCCAGCCCAGAAACCCATTCAGTCTTTGGGTTGCTTCAGCGGCGTGTTCATTGGCAGCAAAGCTGCCTGGGTCAGCAATGGCCTGCCAGCCATGGGGCCAATGCACCGCGAAAATAGCCACCAGCATGGTGATGATCAGAGGGGCTGAAATTAACCGGATGCCCAGGCCAGCCACCAGTAGCACAGCGCCGATAATCTCTGTCCAGGTTGCCAGTGCTGCCATCAGCCAGGGGAAGGGGAGGGCCAGTCCATGCTCAAACCACATCACAATATCGTCAAAATGCGCCAGTTTGTTGGTGCCGGCAATCCAGAAGATGGGGGCAAGGTACAGGCGCAGGGCCAGCAACGGAAGTCCATCAGCGTGATGGAGGTAACCTGCTGTTTTTTGGTAGAGTGACAGGAGCTTATTCATGGCTGATTCCCAGGATGTTCTTATTGAGTTAATCACTCAACGTTTCAGCCGTGGGATTGTTACAGTGTGCAGGTTATTTTTTCATTCCGGGTTTGTAACGATATGGACGATGAAGCGTTAATAATAAAACATGCACAAAATGGTGATCAGCAGGCGTTTACAGTGCTGGTGAAGCATTACTATCGCTTGATGCGCTTTGTTGCCCTGCCGATTGTGGGCGAAAGTGATGCCGATGAGATTGTCCAGGAAGCCTGGTTGATGGTGCATCAGAAATTGCCTCAATGGCAGCCCAGGGGCAGTTTCAAGGGATGGTTGCTGACCATTACCGCCAATGAAGCCCGTTCCCGCTATCGTCGGCAGAAGCGAGAGCTGCTGTCCGATGCTCCGGAAGAAGCGCCGCTGGCCCATCGTTTTAAAGAAGATGGCCATTGGCAACAGCCGCCTTCCAACTGGCACATCGATGGGCCGGGGGCGCTATTGGATAAGCGGGAATTGATGGACTGCCTGAACCACAAGATCACCATGTTGCCGGAGAAGCAACGTCTGGTGTTTGGCTTGAAAGATCTCAGCCAGATGTCACTGGATGATATTTCCGGTTTTATCGGTGAGTCCGCAGTCAATGTCAGGGTTCTGCTGCACCGGGCGCGGGCAACGCTGTATTCCGGTATTGAACAGTTTCAGGAGACAGGCCGATGTTGAAATGTCGGGATATCGAGCAAATGGCGGGTCAGCTTCAGGATGACGAGCTAAACTGGCGACAGCGTCTGAGTATGCGAATGCATTTGATCATGTGCCACCATTGCCGACGTTTTCTCAAACAGTTTGCCGTTATTAAAAAGCTGGCAGAGCACTCCGTCAGTGAACCGGCGTCTGATGATGAAGTGAAGTCGGTAATGGATAAAATTAACGGTTCACCCAAGGGGTAGAGTGCCCCTGGGTTTTTTAGTCATAACTGTCGAATAATATTCCTGGTTTAAAGCCTTCCTACAATCAAACCCAGTTGATAAAAACTCATCAATGCCTGTTGAGCATAAGGCTTAACCCGGGTTCGCTCGGCCGTCGTCAGGTGTTGCAATGTCTGCTTGATAAGCCGCTCCTGGTTCACTGGCTGATCCAGGGTGGAGGCAGTTTGAAAAAGCTGCCAGGCCAGTGCATCCACCGCCAGAAACCGTGTTTCATTTTCCTGACGGTAAACAATCAGCAGGGTTGGTTGTTCGGAAGCAGCCTGAGGTTGAAAGTCACGGCTGATGGTATGGACCGGGTATTGGTAGGCGGCGGCCACAGCATTAACCGACCATATCAGTGCATCTTCACAGTCTGAAAAAACTTCGATTGCTGTTGCGGGTGGTTCGTCCTGTTCATTGCCCAGCAACAGGGTTTCCAGCCATTCATAGTGGGCCAGTTCCCGGAGGAACGGTGGCAGAGTGTGCGACTTATCAGTCACTGGATTGGTATTAAGCCAGGCCAGAAACTCCCCGGAGATATCAATAAAGTAGGGGGAGCTGGCAGGGTGATCGGCAATAAAGCGATCCACCAGATGATTAAACGCCTCCTCCGGCAATAACTTTTTCAGCACAGGGAAGCCCTGGCTGACAAAGTTAGAAATATTGTTTCGGATCAGCCGGGGGTAAACGGCAAAGCGTTCCGGCTTTATCTGATCAAATGGATTATCTGTCTGATGACGTATAGCCTCGGTAAACTGCTGCTGAACAGTCTGAAAATCATCCACAGGCATACTCCTTCTGCTGATGCATCACAGAGTGCTGAATCCGGTGTATTGAATCGAGCTCTTCAACCAGCTTATCCAATGTCGGAATATTAAAGTCCCGCTCCAGCAGCGTTGGGAAAACGCCATGGTATTGGTAAGCTTTGCCAAGCAGCTGCCAGACATCATCGCGAACCGGTGCGCCATGACTGTCGATAATAAGGTCCGGCTGCTCAACATAATGACCGGCAATATGACCGTAGCTGATACGTTCAGTGGGTAGCTGCCTCAGAAACGAATCCGCGTCATAACCATGATTGACGCTGTTGACAAAAATATTGTTGATATCCAGCAGCAGCTCACAATCCGCCAGTTCCAGAACCCGATGAATAAACTCAATTTCCGGCATCTGCTGCCCGGGAGCACAGTAGTAAGAGACGTTCTCCACCGCAACGGACTCACCCAGAAAGTCCTGGGTCTGTTTTATCCGGTCCGCCACGTAATGTGCAGCCGCTTTGGTAAAGGGAATAGGCATCAGGTCATAGAGATGTCCCTGGTCAGAGCAGTAACTCAGGTGTTCAGTGTAACGAACTACCTGATGCGTCTGAAGAAATGTCCTGATATCGTGCAGCAGATTCATATCCAGCGGTGTCGGACTACCCAGTGACAGGGAGAGTCCGTGGCAGACCAGCGGTGTCTGATCGAGAATCTGCTCCAGCAGCTGGCGTCTCTGTTTCGGTGCTTTAATCCAGTTTTCCGGAGCAACCTCCAGAAACTGAACGGAGGATGGCACCTCTCTGGCCAGGCTCTGAAGATGCTCCCGGCGCAGGCCAAGGCCTGCACCGCTGAGTGAAGGAACAGGCTTCATCAGGCAGCTCCGCACTTGCCTTCGCCGCATTTGCCTTCTTCATCCTTGCTGGCTGATTCGCCGCACTTACCTTCACCGCATTTGCCTTCGTCTGCTTTCATGGCGCTGTCGCCACCGCATTTGCCCTCGCCACACTTCCCTTCGTCCGCTTTGGCCGATGCCGACGATGCACCACATTTGCCTTCACCGCATTTGCCCTCATCCACCCGTTTTTCGGCCAGCACAATACCCTCGTAGCCCTGGTTCAAGGAGCTGATGGAGCCGGTCATATCGGCGCTGACGGTGACGGATGCAGCGGAAACCAGGGTGGCAGCAACCAGGTTGGTCAGTTTGTTGGTTTTTGTTGTCATGGTGACTCTCCTGTCGTTTTTTAACCGACCGCAAAGTGCGGACTTATCAATACAACGGGAAAGTTGGTGGGATGTTACAGATTCGTTGAAAAAAAGTGGAAAAATAATTTCAGGCCGGTGGTTCCGGCCTGAAACGGCGCTTATAAAAGGCCAAAGCGGAAAATGGTTTTTTCCTGATAGGTTTCACCGGGATTCAGCCGGGTTGAAGGAAACTCCGGCCTGTTGGGGGAGTCTGGAAAATGCTGGGTCTCCAGGCAGAAACCAGCCCGCATACCATATTGGCTGCCACCCCGTGCAGGCTCACCTGCCAGATAGTTGCCGGTATAGAACTGCACTCCCGGCTGAGTGGTAAGCACTTCCAGAGTACGACCACTGTCTGGTTCTTCTACCCGG
This sequence comes from Thalassotalea sp. G20_0, assembly GCF_017744175.1. Classification (NCBI taxonomy): domain Bacteria; kingdom Pseudomonadati; phylum Pseudomonadota; class Gammaproteobacteria; order Alteromonadales; family Colwelliaceae; genus Thalassotalea; species Thalassotalea sp. G20_0. The sequence goes on from NZ_JAGHQV010000004.1 coordinate 79,801, forward strand.
GCGACAGGTGTCAGAGAACGACCATTTCCCCTCTCCGTCCAGATAACCCAGTTATGATCGTATCCCCTGGCCTGATTCAGCTGAACAAAGTCCCGGGTAATATCCTGACCAATAGGCTTCATGGTGGTGAAATCCATGGGGGTGTTCATGACCGACTCAATCTCACCATAGGGAATGGACGTTTCATCCGTTGGGGTGAACTGGCTGGAGTGAATCTGCAGCCGGTGGCTGAGGCAGTCGTCACTGCCATTAAGGTTAAAATAAGTGTGGTTGGTCAGATTAACCACGGTGGGGGCGTCCGTCGTTGCCCGATACTCAATAGCCAGCTCATTCTGGTTATTCAGGGTGTAGATCACGTTGACACTCAGTTTGCCGGGGTAACCCTCTTCACCATCTTCTGAGTCATAGTCAAGGGACAGTGTGCATATGTCGTCTCTGGTATAAGACTCTGCCCGCCACAGGTGATGATCAAAACCAACCTTGCCACCATGCAGGTGATTCGGTGCATTGTTGCAGGCCAGTTGAAACGGTTCACCCTCAAGTTCAAATTCTCCCCTGGCGATACGGTTGGCATAACGGCCAACAATGGCACCAAAATAAGCACTGGACCGCTCGTAATCCGCCACCGAATCACAGCCCAGGGTGACTTCGCCCATATTACCTGCTTTATCCGGAACACGAATGCTCTGAATAATACCGCCCATGGTCAGGATGGTGACTTCCATGCCTTGCTGGTTACAGAGCCGGAAGGCATACACCGGTTTACCGGAGCGAGTGGCTCCAAACACTTCCTGAAAAATCTTCATAAATACGCCATTGCCCTGGAAAACAAATCGCCAACTTTCATAGTCCAACTTTACATAGAAAGTGGTGTGAGGTCTGAGGAGTGTCCACATGGCAAATTGTGAACATCTCTGGCAGGTAAAGAAAAATTAACGCAGTCAGCTGTATCACCAAAGATAGCTATAGTATCCAAAGCTTGTAGATCAATTCACTGATGGACGTCATGCCCGTGGGTATTTTTAGCACATTTTGTAACCGCTGACCGTCTGCCAGGGCCAGTGCTGCTGGGCAATGACTACACCATCGGGCAGCGGAGCTGCGATTATGGCCCGGCCTGTTGCACCATCGGATCGTATTGGTACGTCATGGCGTGAACAGCGTGATATAGTCACTGATGATCTCCAGCCATTGCGACTTCTGCCTCTATGCTCTATAACTATTAACTCTGGGGGCGATTCGGATTCGACGACGGTATTGAACCCTGAGGTGCATGCCGAGGGCGTAGTGGTTCTCGTTAATCAAAACACTACAAACCTATTAGTTGCCAATGATAGCAACTTTGAAGCTGCAGCAGCCGCTGCTTAATCGTACTTAACACTACGAAGCTTCCAGTCTAACCGGCTCGTCTGCTGGCTGGTATTCAGACTGTCATCGTAAGCGGGCTCGCCACGATCAGCAGGTCTCTGGCTGACGGGTTAAAACTTGTGAGAATCGCACTGAAGAACCCCGACCACTGGGTCGCTACGGTGTAAAAACTAAAGGTGGATCTAAGCATGTAGAGCCAAAGGCTGAGAGCTGGCGGACGCGGGTTCAAGTCCCGCCGCCTCCACCACCATATATAAACCTCGTAGGTTATTGATCTGCGGGTTTTTTTTATGGCTGGGCAGAAGACAGGTTTGTCTAATCGTCCAGAAAGTGTCCAACCGGATTTTTTTGGAGTGAGTCGGATTGGCTCAATACACACAAATAGAAATAATTTATACACACAGGTGATTCATGAGAACCAATATTGTTATTGATGATGAACTGATGCAGGAAGTGTTAAATGCCAGCGGACTGACGACCAGGAAAGAAGCGGTAGAGGTGGGGCTGAAAGCGCTGATACAGCTGAAAAAACAGGAAAAATTCAGAGCGTATCGTGGCAAGCTGAACTGGGAAGGCGATCTGGATGAGATGAGAATCGACAAATGCTGATGGTGGATTCATCGGTCTGGATTGACTATTTCAATGGCATGAAGCTGCCAGACAGAAAGTGCTTGGTATTCAGCGCCAGAGCCGACCACAGCGACAACCCCTATGGCATTGGGGATATTGAGACCATTACTGAGACAATTGTCGAATTGCAGCATCATAAAATCTGCATGCCCTTTCGTGTAAATATTTGCCAATTTCGTACATTTTGTACGGGCCAACACTGGCACCAAAAACAACTAAAGACAATACAAGTGATTGTTCATCAATTATTGAATCATCTTGCTTGAGTTCCAGATACTTAAGGTATGCTTCGGGAGTCGTACGCTTGGCAAAATAATTCTCGGCGGGCGTACTGTAAATAGCATTGACCTGATTGCAAATAGCGACGGTTACCACTCCAGTACACACTGAGAAGATGCCTTTTTTAATCAAGTCTGCTGTTGATATTGGCGATAATTCAGGAGGCATATGCAGATTGGCTGAAATTGCAGAATTGTTGATAGGTCCCATGGTATGACCTCGATTGAAATGACAAATTATTGATCTTGTTATATGAGTGATCAGGCAAAGTAGTTGCATGTCCTGTTGTATATGGATTTGGCTATGGACGTACCAAGGTTATACAGATCATTCAGGCCACCACTGGCAGAAAATATGACTATCGGGATTAACACATCCTGGGCAGTAATGCCAAAATCGTTGAGTTTAATGTATTTAAGACGTTGACCATGAGGCAGGTTATCGAAAGCAAAATTCCTGGCAGGCAATTCATGTTTCCGGCGAATTTCATCACAGGCAAAGGCGGTAACAAATCCAGCTTGAACTGAGAGATTGGCTTTTAATCCAATCTTCCCCAACTGTGAAAATATTGAGAGAGGCTCCGGATTCCGTGATGGTATAGTTGGCACGGAATTGTTGGGAGAAGAGAACGTTAGCATTTATGAACCTCTAATCGAATCTAGGACTAAAACTATATGAACCCAAGTTTAAACCAAATAATTCAAAAACAAAGGGTTAATTCAACAACTTTTTTATCAAGAACTGAAAAAGAAACAGTAACCCCTACTTCTTATATTTCAGATTTAAATACTTTACTTAATGAAAAGTTACGTGGTGGAAAATTACTGGCAAAAATGCTTGTTAATTCTTCGACCCATGTGGATTCTGTCAGATTAGAGCAGGAGTTTGTTCAGCTTACCTCGAAAGATAAGGTCGTGAAGTGCGCTGCGACCTCACTTTTGGCTCCTTGCCCAAAACAAAAACTTTATCGAAACATTGGTTTTCTCATTGATGCAGACAAAGCGAAACTTCATGTCATTGCTGACAGTGATGTTGGTTCAATACCTGTTGATAGTCAGGGTCATTTTCTGCAATGGGATTGTACAAAAAAAGCCTACAAAAACATATCTATTCGGAGAGGTAAAATTATTAATCCGGGCTGTGCTGGTAGCTTTGCTTTGAGTTGTAATATCGAAAATAAAAAACTATTTCAAACCACCAGGCAACTAAAAGATTATATGGTAGAAAATGCTCATTTAATTGAAAACAGGTTTAATCACAATGAAGTTGTTTGCGAATACGCTACTGAGTCAGTAATGGCTATATTAATTACCTTTAATCGACATGACAAACTTTATGATGAAAAAAGTCAAATAATTCACGATGGGTTAGAATTTAGAAAAAAAACGGAGCAGATATTAGGCTTGAAATTTCCAATAGTCATATTTGATTGCGAAAGAGGCACTATCTGTCAACAGGAGGCATAACGCGTGGTTCAATTGCGGTGCAGACCATATATGACACCAGTTTTTGGAATTTGAGGTGTTGAGAGACAGCGGTATCACTGGCAGTGGGCTGTCCCAGTTTATGAAAGTGGTGCAGGCACTTTAAAGTGCCTTACTTACTATTCATGCTCAAGAATATGAGAGATGTGGTTTGATAGTGGAGTGTTATCATGAACTGTCTTTATTAGATTCTCTACTTCCTGAAAAGTCCTCCCCGAATAAATGGCATCAACTCTTAAACCAGATGGATCTCCTTTAAATAAAACGTTGTTGGGATTATTTGGATCTTCTACAATCGTACAGGCTTTACGAGGCGCAATAAGAAATACATGCCCATTTTCAAATAACCCTGTATACAAAGTGTATAATTCATCACTGTATTTAAGGGTTGCGTTACTCAGACTCATAATTGCATAGAAATTTTTTATATCTACTCGCTTTGGCTCATAAATAAGACCTGAGCGGTGGTCATATTCATAACGTTTATAAGAATGTTCAAATACGCCTGAGTTGTAAATTGATATCATATTCTCATATTTATCAGGATTTGCTATTGCTTCCATATTCTTGAATTGAATTGGACGCTGTAAATCTTCGATAGCCCTTTGATCAATAGGTTTGTTGGTATTATGGCATGTCTGCTCAAGTTGGAGTTCGTCGGGCTGAGCCAGTTCATTTGCGTTAGGTGGAATCGCCTCAACTGGCAACTAGTTGAAATTGCCAAGTTGTCGCTGTTGGTCTTCTGTTGAGTTTGCTGATTGCGGTAGAGCTTTGGGCAATAATTCTGTTTGATTATTTGAAATATTTGTTAGCATAAGATCGTCATTAAATTTTGTTTACCTATATTTTTGATCCTAAGTTTACAAAAAAGTTCCATTTACGGAAATTTCCTGGCTGCTACAGAGTTAATAGTCCAATTCCCTGTTCCCTCTTAACCACTCCCTCACAAACCACAACCCATCACGTTCGCCCGTAAGTATCCTCACTGAACATCGCCAGTTCGTCTTCGGTGATCAGACCCTCTTCTTCGCTATCCAGCTTGTTACCCCTTCTGTCAGTTCGCTGGCCAGGTAAATATGGCAAGTCTGGTTTGTCCGTAACCTCATAAACCCCTTCAGCACCACTGGGACGAAGGATTCTGTCTTCCCGCCTGACATCCATTTGTTCACGAGCTTGCTGGCGAGCTGTTTTATTTCAGCCAGCAGATTTGACTCACTTATCTGACAGCATTCCAGTTGTCCGAAATCGCAGGTAACCCCATTGCCTTATATATGCAGTTACTCCCTTTTTCCTGATTAAAGCAGTCAAGAGCCAGTGGGTTTCTCACCTTTACAGGGAAGGCCTGCCTTTGATCACTTCTGCCAACCACAAGATAGTAGCCACCTGTCGGTTTGTCATGGAACAAGGCAATGACCATGCTTTTGTTGTGCTCGGCCCTGGCTCTTTCAACACTGGTTGGTGGTCGTTTTGTTTTTGTCCCGGCTCCTACAACAATCTGTTTAAGTGTGGATATGACTTCTGAGCCAAAAAGTGTCTCCAGAAATGTGTGTCTTTGCTGAGCTGTGAATAGTTCCAGCCGCTTGCAGTCTCTGTAATCAAATAAGGGCCTGCCAATGAAGTCGTCGTACATCGCCTTTGCCATAAGCTCGAACTCCTGATCAGCAGGAGATGCTTTGCGCTCCTTGTCATACCCCCAGCCGAATGGATATTGCTTCAGCTTAAAGAGTCGCAATATATCATCAGCGTATTTCCGGACACATTGGCGCTGACTCTCTGAGTGTCTGGAGGCTCCTTTGTCAAACTCAGCCAAAAATTCCCTGCGAGTCCATTTTGCCGGATCCCCTTTGACATCCCAGTTTTTTGGAAAGACCACTGATTGTTTCAGCAGGTGCAGCATTGTTCCATCAATATTGCCGCCGTTGCCAGGCACTTTTTTATTGTCTGTTATTTCAGAGAGTTTTCTTGCCGAGGGTGGAGCAATCTTTTCGGCAATCTGGCGGTAGCCTACGGTTTGCGAAAACTTGTGGACACATTCGCTGGGTTTCATGGCCTGCTGTTTGACCCGGTTAAGATCACTGACAATGGCTTTTGATTTTTCTGCACAGCGCTCTTCCAGAAATTGATCCAGCTCTTTTCTTTCAGGCTCGCTTTGACAGTTTTCTACAAACTTCAGCACCGCATCTGCAATAGCCATATCCCCCTTAAGCTTACGGATGTCGGCGATGGATGGGTAGGTTTTGGTGACAGTGACAGGCTTTGGTTTTTCCCTGGCAACAGGTGGTTTGCTGGTGACAGGTTTTGCTTCAGGCTGAGGAGTAGATGGTTTCGACATCACTGGCTCTGGCTTTGTTTCTTCTTCTCTGTTCTTTTTGGACTGTTCAAGGAATTTCCATCCCTCTTCAAGTGTTCTGTCTACCTCCTCCATTTCCTTATCTATGGCTTCACGGCGCTTTCTTTCCAGTTCTGAAAGCTGTGAGGTTGAGTGTTTATTGGTAGTTTTTGTGTTGTCCTGCTTTTTGTGTTTTTTATTACCTGACAGTGGTTGGTCAAGAGCGCCGGCTACAGACTCTTTTTTGCCATCATTGTTTGAGTGTGGCTGATTGACACCAGAATCAGAGCCCGGGTCTCTGCCATCTGGAGCAGAAGGGACGGAAACGCCAGAGTCTCTTACCAGCGCGTTTACTTCATTGCTCATGAAGTTAAAAGCGGAAAGTGTCTGTAACCTGCGAAGAAGAGACTTATCGGTATCCGATTCAACCTTCTCCAGAGCATCTTTAAACGTGGGGTTACCGAAGGCTTCGGATATGCAGGCAGTTCTGACATCATCCATCAGCATGCCCAATTTCTCGGTCATTTGATCGATCGCATGTTTGATGATTTCTCCCTTTGCTTTCATGCCTGCTGGCATTTGCCTGTCGAGCTGATATACGCGTCGTACGAACTCAGTAAAATGATGTGCTGCTGTTGCCTTATCGGGAGAGACAAAATCGTGAGCCCTGAAAGTAAATAGCTCTTTTAATTCCAGAATGGCTTTTTGTCCCTTCCCCTCTCTGATTTTTCTCAAATTCTGCGAAAGTTTAATTTCAAACTTCTGATAATCCTGATCAGGTAATTCAGGAATAAAAGGGAGTGCTATATCTTCATCGAACAGTTCATCCAGCTCTGAGTCTGAAATTTCAATCTCATCGGCTTGCTTCCGGGAAGGGGGCTCTTTAGGTCTTTCCGGTTCTTTAGGCCTTTCCGGTTCTTTAGGTTTTTCCAGTTCTTTAGGCCTTTCCGGCTCTTTACTCTTCTTTTTGGGTGCTGGTTTTTCCATCTCTGGCATCATCATGCCGAACAGTTTTTCATGTTCCAGACCGGGAGTTTTGCCAGTGCCCGGGAGAAAAGTGTGTACTTGGCTGACACCCTGGGGGTTGTATTTGCCGAGGCTTTTCCAGGTGGGAGTGGACGCAAAACTCTGACTGAAATTATATTTTTGACCGGGATCTTCATCTTCCCGGTGGCAACTCTGTCGCTCTGTATGGGCAGAGTTACTGCCACGGCGAGCAGCAGAAGAATATTGTGTGTTCAGCCTGTGTGGTGAGAGCTGGTTATTAGTATCCACTTGATAATCCCTGACTTAAATAACTGGATTTAATTAAAGTTAGAGTTTTGTAAGTCCAAAAAATTCAATATCAGCTCAGGGAATTCATCATTAATTTATAAATTACTGAATAAAAAAGTTATTTTATACTCCTTTGAATGCATTTAAATGAAGGTTTATTTGGGATAATAGTACCTATTAGCTCTGCGCAAGGAGCAATTCTCAAAAACTACTTATATATTAAACCACTAGAATCAACGCTCTATCGAAGCGATAAATGATTTAAATAATGAAAATCCCGGTTGCTTCCGGCCAGCTTTGCCATTATGTTTTAACTGTTTTTTTATACAGTCTGGGTTTCCTGGTAAACGCAGATACCCCGATTAGCCTGTCAGATTCATTACGACCAGCAAAGCATGGAGACTTCAGGGACTTGTTACACATTATTGATGATATTCGGCAACAAGCCGCCTTGAAACTTGATCAAGCCAAACGGAGTGAGCAAGGGCAGTATATGACGCCAGCGCCAACAGCTGAGCTGTTGGCGTCCATGTTTGATAATCTCAGCGGCGATGTCTCATTGCTGGACGCTGGGGCAGGTGTTGGCTCCTTAACCGCTGCTTTTTTGCAAAGAGTGGTTCAGGAAGGCGGTGTCAATAAAATTACAGCTACCGCCTACGAAACCGACAAGGTTCTGATTAATAACTTGCACAATAGCATGGCTCTGTTTGCTGAGGTTGCAGGGGAGCAAAAGATTCAGTGGCACAGTAATATTATCCCGGCCGATTTTATTGAGAGTGCTGTCAATCAATTGCAGGCGATTTCTGTCGATGCGACCCCTATAATTCGTTACAACAAGGCGATTCTTAATCCACCTTATTTCAAGATCGGCAGTAAAAGCCGCCATCGAAAGTTACTCCAGCAGGTAGGCATCGAGACCGGCAACCTCTATTCCGCCTTTGTTGCACTTGCCATCAAACTTCTTGAGCCTGGTGGTGAACTGGTGGCCATTACCCCGCGCAGTTTCTGCAATGGCCCGTACTTTAAAGGATTCAGGGATATCCTGTTAGAGGATACTGCACTGAAGAAAATCCGGGTATTCAACAGCCGTACGAAAGCGTTTAAAGGGGACAAAGTCCTGCAGGAAAATGTGATTTTCCATCTGGTAAAGGGGGAACCACAGGGGGATGTGGAAATTTCATCCAGCAGTTGCGCTGAAGACCGGAACCCGATTATTCGAATCACCCCTTTCCATGAAGTGGTTAATTCAGATAATCCAGACCGTTTTATCCATATTGTGACCTCAGAGCAGGAAGCTGATATCGCCGTTAAGGTGGGCGGTTTGCCGTGCTCATTGTCTGATTTGGGCCTTGATGTCAGCACCGGAAAAGTGGTTGATTTCAGGACCAGGGATAACCTCAGAATGGAGCCCGAAGCGCAGACTGTGCCGCTAATTTATCCTATGCATTTAAAAAATGGTTCTATCGTATGGCCAATAAACAATGTAAAAAAACCGAATGCCCTGCTTAACAACAGTGAAACCGCCAAACTGATGGTTCCCAACGGCACTTATATTTTGACCAAACGACTGACAGCAAAAGAAGAAAAGCGCCGGATTGTTGCCTCTCTTTATGAACCGTCTGTTGCTGACGTAGACGTCGTTGGCTTTGAGAATAAAACCAACTATTTTCATGCCTTGGGTAAACCGTTGCCGCAGGATCTTGCCAGGGGTTTATGGCTGTTTTTGAACAGCACCATTGTTGATCAATATTTTCGGCAGTTTAACGGGCATACCCAAGTCAACGCAACAGATCTGAGAAACTTGCGTTACCCGACAACAGAGCAGTTGCAAGCTTTAGGGCATGGAGCAAAAGGGAACTCGCTGCCATCTCAGGAGGAGATCAATCGTCTGGTGTCGGCTATTTTTCAGCCAGTAATCCCTTCCTTAACGATCAGGCTTAGTATTCTGGCCTCTTTGTAAGATACCAATATGTGCTCCAACGTGAGCTGTAGCTGCGCCGTCTTTGAATGCTGCACCAATGGGTGCCTTACTGAACCAGTTGGAGCGGGTATCCAGGAGAGCAAAAACAGCATCCACCATGTCTGGTGTTTTCCGGTCAATTCTCTGAAGCACTTCAGCAATTTTCGTCTTTGATATTCCGGAAAACTCTTCGGGCACCGCGGTCCCTTCTTCAGAAATCAGCCTGTTTCTCAGTGCAATAGCATCGTCAACTACGCCCATGATTACCTAAACCTTGGGTCAGGGAAATGTGCGAGGATTTTATAGATCTATTGGAAAGGAATATACAACGGAATACTTCTGACTAATTTACACAATAATTCGACTCAATTGCTAATTTGAGCCGCCTGATTCTGTGTCTTTGTAGGAATACTCACATTGATACGTATCAATGCTTGCAGTTGTCCCAGGTGCTCAGCCAAGGCCAATGACATTTTTCCCGTATTGGGGATGGGATACCGTTTCTGAACTTAGTACCATTGCCTTCTATTAAATCGTCTGCTGCGTTCCGCAGAAATGATATCAAAGGAGGCGTTGCTATGGATCGTATCCATCTGGCACAGGTACCACGAAACAAGCAGGGCAAGATCAGTTATTCTTCCATCCCTTCTATGGTAGTGCGGGTGATGGTGGCTGAAGAGGAGCTATCGGTTCTGCAACGACGGGTGAAACGGCACCATGATGTTCGGGACCGATTGCACATTTGTGAAGAGGAGCTGGCTGGGCTGGAGGCGCATATTGCTGATTTGGAAGAGAAGTTGGGTGAGTGGCGGGCGTTGCTGGCGGAGGCGTGAAAGCGGTTACTTTTACAGCCTGATGGTCACAGCCACCAGAGTCTCTTCACTGAACATGGCAAGAAGAAAAATAGAGAAAAATAGGACATCCACATTTTCTTGATTATTCAGACATCTCGACTACTTTTTTAGCATCAAAAACTTAAAGATCGCTGCTAAAACATGACGACTGCTCGGAAAAACTTGATAGACCCAGCCTCTACACCTTATTACCACTGCATGGCTCGCTGCGTTCGTCAAGCCTTTCTCTGTGGTAAAGATTCGTTTTCCGGTAAGAACTGCGAACACCGTCGCCAATGGGTGGAAGACCGAATTCAACAGCTATCGTCAATCTTTGCATTGGAAGTTTGTGCTTATGCGGTCATGTCCAATCATTACCACATCGTGCTTTACATCAACCGTAAACAGGCCAGGAGCTGGTCTACCAATGAGATTCTCACTCGTTGGTCTTCCCTGTTTTCAGGCCCGATGCTGGTCCAACGATTTCTCTCTGGCGAACAATTGCGCGAGGCAGACAGGCTTCGGGTGGATGAGTTTGCTGAAGAATATCGTTGTCGTTTGATGGATATCGGCTGGTTTATGAGATGCCTCAACGAGCATCTGGCCAGAAAAGCCAATAAAGAGGATAACTGTAAGGGAAGGTTCTGGGAAGGACGTTATAAAAGCCAGGCGCTGCTCGACGAAGCGGCTCTGCTGACTTGTATGGCCTATGTCGATTTAAACCCTGTTCGAGCCAAAATGGCGAAATCGCCAGAGACCTCTGAATACACTTCTATCAGCAAACGGACGAAATACTACTCAGCTCCATCCGGTAAAAAGCAACCTGCCAAATTGAAGCCCTTCAAAGAGCCAGGACAAAACCCTGACCATGCATTGCCTTATGCACTCAGTAGTTATTTTGAACTGGTTGACTGGTCGGGAGGAATTGTTCGTCAAGGTAAGCGAGGTTGTTTAAACGACAACATTCCCTCAATACTTAAGTTTTTTGATATTCCGCCGGATGAGTGGATTAAAACCATGCAGTGGAATAATCGTTTCTATCGGGCCGTTGGTACGCTGGCATCACTGAAAAGTTATGCTGAGAAAGTGGGAAAGTCTTGGGTACATGGTCAGAGTACCAGCGCTTTGCTATTTGCAGGCTAACTTTCCGTCCGCCATATTGTTGAAGCTGAAAAAACTCTGACTTCAGCCCCTGCCCTTCACACTACGCTATAGACTCTGGCAGCTCATAAGTGAACATTTCTGAGTTCTGATTGCTTTTCTCTTCCTTGACTGTGACCTTCATTTCCGCAATTAGCGAACGAAATATTTGATTATCTTGGCTTTAAAGTCTTTGGGTGTCCTTTTTTCGTAACTGCTCAAAATTTGGTGGTAAAAATGCATTTTCTGGAAAAATTTTATCGATTTTACTGGGCTGCAGAGGTGTCTGTGTAAAATTTCCCACCAAATTTTGAGCAGTTACCTTTTTTCCCCTCTTTAAATCTTTGGGTGTCCTTTTTTTCCTCTTTTGGATGTCCTTTTTTTCCCTTTTTTTCCTTTAAAGTCTTTGGGTGTCCTTTTCTTCCTCTCTTTAAATCTTTGGATGTCCTTTTTTTCCTTTCCTTTTTTTCCTTTTTTTCCTCTTTTTTTCCTCTTTTTTTCCTTGTCAGGGTAATGAATGATTACTCATCATTCGGCTCTTCACTCAGTACTCTCATGGTCACGACATCCGAATCAGCCTGACGATGTGAGTAATAACGCCAGGCGAATAAAGCACCGAGACCCAGAGCCGCCGCCACCCCTACAGAAATCCCGACAATGGCCCCAGTGCTTAGGGTTGTTCCTGCCTGGACTCCGGTTGCCAGGGCGGTTAATGCTGTTGAGGCTCCGGAATAATTGACCAGTCCGGTATTCAGCGTCGATGGAGCACTTGAACTTGGCAGGGAGGGTGCAAACAGCAAATCCGTTGTTGTACAGTTCCCGTAACCTTTTAAAGGCTGATTCATTACCCGACAATCATTGGCCACAAATCGTTGATCGGCAATATCACACAACTGATCTAAAAAGGACTGGGACACATTACCGACATTTTGCAACCCGCCGTTTACAGTGACCTTCACTGCCTGAACACTTTTTCTCATTTTAGTAATAGAGGAATGACCGGAAGGATAGGAAAATACATCAATCTGTCCAGCAGCAATATCTGCTACTGCACTTTCACCGCTGGCAGTAATGCCGCCTCTCACCGCAATAATGCCCTCTGTTTTTCCCCCATTAAAATAACCGGTCCCAATGGCAGCATCAGCGTAATCTCCGGAGGTGTTGACGAAACAGTCAATGGCTCTGGTATCAAGAACCTCACATCGAGTTTCACCCACACCAATGGCGGCATCAGCGCCCCTTCCCAGGGTCTTTACATTACATGCTATTGCTGTTGTTCCTGCTAGCAGTGCACCAGATTTACACTCACCAGCACCGATACCAGCATCTGAAAAGACTCCTCCGGTCTTTACTGAACTGTTCACAGCGGTCAACTTTTCCAGTTTGCCCCCGTCATATATTATTCCCCCACCAATGCCGGCGAAACTATCAGTCGCATCGGTTTCAACCTTGCTGTCCAGAACGGTAAGATGGCTAATTCGGCCCTCAACGATTCCGGCACCAATGCCTGCGCGGGAGTCGTCACAAGCTGTTTTGACCCGACTGTTTTTTACAGTCACATGTTGTATATCTCCTTCAGCCCTACCACTGACAATGCCAACAGCTCCAGATTTACCAGTACTGGTCACTGAGCAATTATTGACCCAAACTTGCTCAATATTGCTATTCTCCTGCTGGTGGCCTGTTATCACACCTGCATGAGTCATCGATGCTGCGCCACGCTCGCCATCCTTGTTAGTCAAAACGCGGGAGTGTTCTATCAGCAGGTTTTCCAGACGGCTTCCTTCGCCCATTTTACAGGCGACTACGGCACTGTATTTATCATTACTCTCAACATGGGCCTGCACCATGCTCAGATCACGGACAACACCATGCTTTGCAACCTTGCCAAATAAACAATGTCTCTGACCAGTGATCTTATGGCATCCGCCATCGTAATCCCCATAAAACGGCTGATCTTCACTGCCAATGGTTACATCGCTGTTGATATCCTGAGTCTGGACATAATGACCCGATAACGGGTAACTGCCATTTTGGCCAATTTGTTCCAATGTTTCCCGGTTTGGTACCGGAATCGGGCGATCCGTTGCATTGCTTGGTGCAGGTGAAGCAGCAGAAACGGGTATCTGCCCCATAGTGATCATGGCAGCAGCGGTGAGCACTCCCCGGGGCATACTACTTTGGGCGATCGGTCGGCGCTTCTCACCGGTACATTTTTGCCCGGAAAGCTCTCCCTTTACAGCATCTTTTTCTTGCATGTAGTCAATGGCTTTACCTGCAAAACTACCAGCGGAACATAATTTAGAAGCCACATCAGCCAACACTTTCACTTGCGGCACCCAGGCTCCCGCCAGTTGAGCGACTAATCCAGCACCCTGGCAAATATCATTCAGCATTGATTGGCTGGGTAGTGCAACTGGCTTTGAATCATACGTCACTGATTCATTATTATTGGCCGAAGGCTGCTGGTAATAAGGAGAGAGCGACTGAAAAAAAGGAATGACGGCAGAGCGCGCAATGACACTCAAACCATTTAACTGCCCGGTATTACCCGTCCCGGAGTTCTCCTGATCGGGAGATGTACTGAAAACGTTGCCCGGGTATGTTACTCCAGCATAATTCTTTTCGGTTGGTGTTTGCATACTCTTTCTCCAGATTCATGAGGAAAATCATAATCCTTGTGATTGCTTTTAATAACAAAAGACTAATGCACGACTTTAGAAGGCATCACGAGTATAAGAAAAACAATGAAAACAACAGTCGCACGACGATATTCTGTTATTCATATCAACGCATCCCATCTGCCGAACAGCTTAGAGCAGGAGGGATAAATCGCCAATTTGAAGCAAACCAGAATTCAGCGAAGCAGTGTCGATGACCTTCAGCCCATTATCGATGGTTATAACGTGTGATAATTACTGAACCGTGAACTCGCGTATTGCCATCTTTTGAAGTGGTAGTATGCTCAGGCAAATCCAATGTTATATCGTGTTCAGGTGTTTGATGAGTGAGCAGGAACCTGCATTCTGGCAGGTAAAATCGTTAACCGAGATGACGCCCGAAGAGTGGGAGTCGCTCTGTGATGGCTGTGGTCGCTGCTGCCTCAATAAGATTATTGATGCGGATACGGATGAGATTCACACAACGGCGGTAGCCTGTCGGTTGCTGGACCTGGAGACCTGCCGCTGCAGGCATTATAAACACCGTCGCAAGTATGTGGATGACTGCATCAAGTTTACCCCGAAAACCCTGCATGAGCATTTGCCATGGCTGCCGGACAGCTGCGCTTATCATCTGCTCTACCATGGTTATGACCTGCCACAATGGCATCCTCTGAAAACCGGAAGCCCGGACTCTGTCCATGAATCCGGTTTCTCCATCAAGGGCAAGGACATCGCTTCAGAAGAAGATGTTCCGGACCCTTCGGACTGGTTTGATTATATTATTCGGGTGAAGTGAGGTGGTTTCTGAACGCCTTTCAGATTACTGCCTCAGTGATTGGATGGTGTGTGTGGCACCCGCCCGGACGAAGTCGGCGTCACAGCCAGCGGTGACCAGACGGAACCCTTTTTTTCGCATACGATCAGCGAACTCCGGTCCCATGCAATGAATGGCAGCGGGAACATTATGTTTTTTGCTGCAGGCAAGGATATGTTCGATGGCCTCCATAACAGGGGCCTCATAGTGGTCTGGTTGGGGCTGACAGCCCAGGGCGTAGGACAGGTCAAAGGGGCCAATATAGATGGCTCCCAGTCCTTCAGTGCTGAGGATATCATCCAGGTTATCCAGGGCCTGACGGGTCTCTATCATGACCATGGGCAGAATGGTCTCTTCTGCTTTTTCCGGGTAATCACTGCCTGCATAGATCATCGCCCTGCTGGGGCCAAAGCTGCGGTTGCCTTTGGCAGGGTAACGGCAGGTGGCGACAAATTCCCGGGTCTGCTCTGCGGTTTCAATCATTGGGCAGATAACGCCATAAGCACCGGCATCCAGCATCTTCATAATGATGCCCGGATCAAGCCAGGGAACCCTGACCAGCGGAGTCACCGGGGTGGTGGATATGGCCTGCAGCATGGCCAGGGCCGATTCAAAGCCAATCATGCCGTGCTGCATATCGATGGTCATTGAGTCAAAACCCTGGTGGGCGATCAGCTCTGCCGTCATTGGGCTTGGATGGATAAGCCAGCAGTTGATGGCTGTCTTGTTCTGCTGGAAAAGGCTCAGTACCTGATTCTTTCTCATTGTTGATCATTGTTATCTATTTGCTGTGTTCAAAACAGTATAGCCAACGGACGAGCGGGTTAAGCGGTTGCTTTTCTCTATGATAATTGGTCCCAAGGCTTGTCAGCGGGGTGGAAAACCTTACACTAGCCGGTGGTCTGTCCGGAGACGGGGTTTTCCTGACTTGCCCTGTTTCCTGACAATCCCCGGGTTAATTTGAATATTGGCACAAAGAGTCTGTGATCGAATGACAGCCCATGGCACACTTTACGGCCTGGTTCTGGCTGGTGGCCGTTCCTCCCGGATGGGGCAGGACAAGTCACGACTGAACTGGTGTGGCAAACCGCTTTACCGGCATATGGTTGCTCTGCTGACCCGGGCCGGGATTGATCAGGTTCTGATCAGTGGGTCCGGTTTTGCCCCGGATGACTCTGTTATTGCCGATGTGGTTCCCGGAAGAGGCCCGCTCAGCGGCATTCATGCGGCTATACAGCAACTGCAGGATGGCGACCGGCTGCTGGTGATTCCTGTGGATATGCCACTGGTTCCTGCCGATGCGCTCCGGACACTTGGCGATCAACAGCAGGCTTGCTGTTTTGCGGGTTTTAATCTGCCGGTGATATTGCCGGTCACTGCGGAATTGCGACAAGCCGTTGAGAGTTCCATCACCAGTGACAATCCGAAGGACTATGCCCTGTGGCGCCTGCATCAGCTTTCAGGTGGGCAGACCCTGCCACTGCCGTCATCCATGGCAGACCTTTTTGTCAACGTCAATACACCAGAAGACTGGCATAATCTGGTTAATAAGGCGGTTGTTCAGACGTAGGCTGTCGTCCACATTGCGGGCCTGGTCATGAGCACCCCTGAATACGATTGAAAATACGACTGGAGCGAGAATAGCCATGGCTCATAATCAGTTTGATGAGTTTATTCCTGTAAACATCGCCGTATTGACGGTGTCCGACACCCGTACCGAAGAAAACGACACATCCGGTCACTTACTGGTTGAGAGCCTGACCGCCGATGGTCACAAACTTGTTGATAAGGCCATTGTAAAAGACGACATCTACAAGATTCGCGAAGTCGTATCCCGCTGGATTGCCAGTGATGCCGGGTCTCCAGACTGTGTGCAGGCCGTGCTGGTCACAGGCGGTACCGGTTTCTCTGGCAGAGACAGCACACCAGAAGCACTGTTGCCTGTTTTTGACAAGCAGATTGATGGTTATGGCGAGCTGTTCCGCCAGCTTTCCTATGAACAGATCAAAACCTCCACCATCCAGTCCCGTACCGTGGCGGGCATGGCCAACGGAACCGTTATTTTTGTTATGCCCGGCTCCAATAATGCCTGTAAGACCGCCTGGGAAGGCATTATCAGGGATCAGCTGAACAGCCAGCATCGTCCATGTAACTTTGTTGAACAATTAAAAAAGGCAGGGTAATCATGTCGTCTGCCAATAGTGCCCTTAGCCATATTGATAGTGATGGTAAGGCCAGCATGGTTGATGTTGGTGAAAAAGACATCACACGTCGTGAAGCAAGGGCCGAAGGTTATATCTACATGGCACCTGAGACACTGGCGCTGGTAAAAGACAATGGCCTTAAAAAAGGGGACGTGCTTGCCGTGGCCAGAATTGCCGGCATTCAGGCTGCCAAACAGTGCAGCCAGCTGGTGCCGCTTTGTCACCCGTTGATGCTGAACTTTATCGGTGTTGAGTTTCAGCTTGAAGACGCGGCTTCAGTGAATGGCGAAGCCTGCATTCGAATTGAAACCTGTTGTCGTTTGAATGGCAAAACCGGCGTTGAGATTGAAGCGCTGACAGCGGCATCGGTTGCTGCCCTGACGATCTATGATATGTGCAAGGCAGTGGACAAAGAGATGCATATTGAAGGCATTCGTGTGCTGGAAAAGAGTGGTGGTCGCAGTGGTCACTATATTCATGGTTCAGCGACAGGTGGTGCAGCATGATTAAAGTACGGTTCTTTGCCAGTTTTCGGGAAAAGCTGAACTGCGAACAGTTGACGCTGGAAGAAGGCGAGTATGCTCCCTTGCTGTCCGCATTAAAAAGTCAGTTGGCGGACCAAGGTGAACACTGGCGTGAAGTAATGATGAGTGAGCGTACTCTGGTTGCCATCAATCAGACCATGACTCGTCAGGATGTCACATTGCAGTCTGGTGATGAGGTCGCCTTTTTTCCTCCGGTGACCGGCGGGTGATTTTTATTTGAACCACAAAGACACGAAGACACAAAGGCTTTATTTTGTTCTCGTTCCCACAGTCTGAGACTGTCGCGAAAGCCCCGGAAAAACTTTGTGTCTTTGTGGTGAAAAGTGGTGCAAAAAACAAACAGGATCAGAACCTTGATTGCCATTCAAACAGAAGACTTCAACCCAGGCCAGGAATATGAACGCCTGGAAGGGAATAAGTCATCAGGAGCGATTGTCACTTTTACCGGTACAGTTCGCGATATGAACCTTGGGGATAAGGTGGGTGGCCTGTTTCTGGAACATTATCCGGGGATGACGGAAAAAGCCTTGCAGGAAATTATCGATGAGGCCATGGCTCGTTGGGAACTTCAAACTGTCCGGGTTATCCATCGCATTGGTCAGATGTACCCCGGGGACCGAATCGTTTTTGTGGGTGTCGCCAGCGCCCATCGCAAAGAAGCGTTTGCCGCCTGTGAGTTTATTATGGATTACCTGAAAACCCGTGCGCCGTTCTGGAAGAAAGAGACGACACCGGAAGGAGATCGCTGGGTGGATGAGCGTGAGTCTGACCAGGCAGCGGCGGATCGCTGGCTTTAACCTTCGAACTCATAAAGAACATCTGCTTCATGTTAAGAACAGTATTTTTAGCATTTTTCCTCATTTTTCCGGGGGTATCGGTCTACGGCGAAGAACTGAAAGTGGCCGTTGCCGCAAACTTCAAACCGTCGCTGGAGGTTCTGGCAAAAGCGTTTGAAATCGAAACCGGACACCAGTTGTTGATCTCCTCGGCCTCTACCGGTGTGCTGTATAACCAGATCACCCATGGTGCGCCTTTCGATATCTTTTTGTCAGCAGATAGCCTCAGACCGGAGTTGCTGGAAAAAAAAGGACTGACACTGAAAGGTAGCCGCCACCCCTATGCCCTGGGAGAACTGGTGCTATGGAGCCCCGGGTTTTCCGCTAAAGAGGGGGAAGCCATGACCCTGGAGGATCTGGCGATTTATCAGGGACGCCTGGCCATTGCCAATCCGGCAACGGCTCCTTATGGTCTGGCGGCACAGCAGGTGCTGGAGAAACTGGGTTTCTGGTCCTCGTTCCGCTCCCGTCTGGTTCAGGGTGCCAGTGTCCAGCAGGCCTGGCAGTTTGTGGCCAGTGGTAATATTCCTGCAGGGCTGGTGGCGAAAGCGCAGCTGGTTGGCAACGACGGTCATATTTTTTCGATTCCTGCAACGTTGTATGATCCGATTCAGCAGGATCTGGTTATCTTAAAGCACACCAGACAACCTGAGGCGGCCAGAGCATTTGTGGCGTTTATTTTGTCACCGTCTGCCCAGCGCACTATTGCCAGACAGGGTTACTTCCCTGTATCGACGACAATGGCCGATAAAACTACGTCCGAAAATTGAAGGGAAGCGCTCTGAATGCTGCTCACCGCTGTCTGGGTAACGCTGAAACTGGCCACCATTACCACCGTGATTCTGATGCTGCTGGCGATTCCCATGGCCTGGGGGCTGGCTAATATGCAGAGTCGGCTAAGACCCCTGCTGGAAGCCCTGGTGGGGCTGCCAATGGTATTACCGCCCACCGTCCTTGGCTTTTATATACTGTTGCTTTGCTCACCAAACTACGCTCCCGGGCAGCTCTGGCTGTCCCTGACCGGTACCACCCTGGCGTTCAGTTTTACCGGGCTGGTGATCGCTTCTGTTATCTGCTCCATGCCCTTTGTCGTGCAACCTTTGCAACGGGCGTTTGAACAGCTTGATAAAGGCCTGCTTGAGGCGGCAGCCATGATGGGGGCAGGGCGAATGGACCGTTTCTTTAATGTGGTACTGCCCTGTACCCGCCGGGCGATGATTCTGGCGGCCTGCATGGGGTTTGCTCATACAGTCGGGGAGTTTGGTGTGGTGCTGATGATTGGCGGCAATATTCCCGGAGAGACGCAGGTGTTGTCCATTGCCCTGTTCGATGCCGTGGAATCGCAGCAGTTTACCGAAGCGCACCAGATTGCAGCGGGACTGATGGTGTTTGCCATGATTCTGCTGATTACCCTTTACAGCCTTGATCGTCAGCCTGCGGCTCAATTACCCCTAAAATCAAACCCTGGTCGTTATTAATGCTAAGAATTGATATTCAGCTGCCCCGGGACCGCTTTGTTCTTGGTGTTGATGAGTCACTGGATACCGATAACACCTGGGCCATTATGGGGCGTTCCGGGTGTGGTAAAACTTCACTCCTGAGAACCATCGCGGGTTTGGAAAGTCATGCCAGGGGGCGGCTTCAGTTTAATAATGAAATCTGGCAGGACTCGGAACAGGGAATATGGGTTCCGCCGGAGCAACGGGGCATTGGCTATATATTTCAGGAAGCCAGGCTGTTTCCCCATCTGGATGTTATGGAAAACCTCCGGTTTGCCTTGAGGCGGGCGAGTGGCAATGTTGCCATGCCGTCATTATCCGAGGTGGTTGAGCAGCTCGATATTGTGCATCTACTGGGGCGTACGGTTGATAAACTGTCCGGTGGTGAGAAGCAGCGTGTGGCCATTGCCCGCACCTTATTAAGTGCCCCCCGTCTTCTATTAATGGATGAGCCGCTGGCGTCATTGGACTGGTCATCAAAAACAAGCATTCTTCCCTGTTTGAGAAATATCCATCAGCACTTTGAAATACCGGTTGTTATGGTGAGTCATGCCCGTGAAGAGGTGGCAAGGCTGGCTGATAAACTGCTGCTTATTGATCAGGGGCAGGTGGTATCCCGAGGCGAGTGTCGTCAATTACTCAGTCGGCCAGGTTCTTTATTAACCCGGGATGACTGTGCACTGTCGATTCTGGAAGTGCAGGTGGGCAGCCACGATCACGAATATGGTTTCACCGAGCTGTTATTGGGTGGTCAGAAATTGCTGGTCAATCAGCTTTCATCGCTGCCGGGAACCGACCTGCGAGTGATATTGCCAGCTCATGAAGTCAGTATCGTGGTGGAAGATATCCACTGCACAAGTGTTCAGAATCGAGTGGCAACAACGATTCAGGCTATTCAGGAAATGGATTCCAAAAATGTCATGCTGTTTATGGCGGCGGAAGGGCAGACATTGTTGGCGCTGGTCACCAGAAGAGCGCTGGGGTTATTGAATCTGTCGGTGGGGCAACGTGTTTTTGCCCATTTTAAAGGGTCCTGTCTGGATGTTATCTAATACTGTTGACAGGTGTCTGATACTCAACGAAGGAGCGGTTTGGAATAGAAGTGTATATTAACTTTTGACAAAGGTTTCAAGTAGAAAAAGTAAAATGGTCCCATCAGGTTTTTCTTCTGTCGTTAGTATTGGGTCAAATGAAACCGGGTTTTGATTCCAGTAATCCGACCGTTATTGGATGGGAACTTCTGTGCGTTATTGTATCGTTTTGGAACTCTTTTCTACCAATAGGCTGTGCAGTGCTACTGGTTTGATTTCCTCAAGAGGGCTGGATTAACCCATAAAAAAAGAGCACCTTATGGTGCTCTTTTTCTGTTTTCCCGAAAAGGGAAAAGCTTATACTTTCTCTACGTTGGCAGCTTGAAGGCCTTTCTGGCCCTGCTCAACATCAAAGGTCACAGCCTGACCTTCAGCGAGAGTTTTGAAGCCGTCACCAATGATGGCACGGAAGTGAACGAAAACGTCTGGACCGCCGTTATCCTGAGCGATAAAGCCAAAGCCTTTCTCTTCACTGAACCACTTTACCGTTCCGGTCGATTTAGACATGCAATGTCTCCTGAATATTTCTATAAAAATGCGTTGTACACGCGTTGAGCCAATGTGTAGTCACATCTTCATATATCTATTTAAGAGTAAAGCAATTAAAGCAACATAACTTAAACTAAGAAGTGGTGTGACGATCAGGAAGTACTCAAAAAGTAAAACGATTTTTCGTTCTTCTCAATAATGGCCAATAGGAACTCTAATAGCTGTCCGAAGGGATGTCAAAGATTTTATCAAGTTTGTGAAAAACAAATTATCGGAGGAATTTTAACCGGAAATCAGGGGTTGGAAGACCCGCTTGGATAGGAAATTAATGCTTTGATTTATATAGTGTTTGTTACTTTTTGTTGACTGTTTTTCGCACTCTTGATTGGCAGTAACAGGTCATGGGTAATTGGAATAAAGTGACTGGACGATTGAATCAGGGAAGATGCTGTCAGCGCCTCAACACTGTATACCTCAGTCTGCCGACCAAAATCCTGTTGCACCTTTTGCAACAGCAGGTCAAAGTCACCATCACCGGAAGCGAGGGCAATGGTATCGACCTCGGGTGCCCAGCTCATAACATCCAGCGTTATCCCGACATCCCAGTCACCCTTTGAGGTGCCATCGCTTCTTTGAATATAGGGTTTCAGCTTTACTTCAAAGCCAATGGCTCGAAGAATATCCTGGAATTGCCGCTGTTTTGGATCTCCGCGATCAATCGCGTAGGCGATGGCCTTGGTGATCTTTCTGCCTTTACTGACAAGCGCCCAGAATGCGTTGTAGTCAAAGTGACTGTTATAGAACTGTCGGGTGGTGTAATAGATGTTCTGCACATCAACAAACAGCGCAACACGATTTTCAGCCATAGGTTTTTGTTTCCCCGCGTTTGCTTGCCGACTGTCTCATTATGATGGTGGATGATGCTTTCTGGGCAAGATAAAGCAATCCGCCAATGGAAAGAATCGATGCTATCACCATGACTATAACGGACAGATTACCTTGCGTCGGGTTGTTCAGTAAAGAGATCAGGTCTCTTGCCTGCATACCTGCCCAAAGGGCAAACAGCGTTCTGGGTAACATGCCAATAAAGCCAGCGATCAGGAATGCAGGAAGGCGGATCCCAATTACGGGTAACACCAGGTTCATTAATGAAAAGGGCAGGACCGGGGATATCCGGGTCAGAACGACCAGCGGCCACTGATGATGTTGCAGCTCCTCCAGAATCAGATGTATTCGGGAGTTCGGCGGGAGTGTCCGCATCAGCTTCCCATGATCCAGTGATTTCCCGACCAGATAACCGAGGACAGATGCTGCCGGGTAGGAAATCAGGATATAGAAAAGCGCTGTCCACCCGAGAAAATAGCCACTGATCAGGGCAATAAGCGTAGACGGTGTCAGGGCCAGCGCCATGGTCAGGGCGCTGGCTGAAAAGAGCCAGGCCCACTGGCTGATGGATAGCGTGTCAAGCGTGTCCTGCCAGGTGATCGCCAGTGTGGTGACCAGGGTGCTGCCAAAGAGGGAGGTAATACTGAGCAGGCCCATCAATGAGAGTATCTGACGATTCTTTCTGAAAAAAGAGCCTCGCAAGAAAGCGCTACGAAACAATAAGCAATTCACTGGAAAAGACTGGCCGCTGCCTGTAAAACCCACAAGCATAATGGCTACGACAGAGAAGAGGCAATAATGCTTACATAATTTCAGCGGGAGCCTGATCGTTTGTTGAGTTTTCGCTGCAGTGTCCTGCGATGCATGCCCAGGCTTCGGGCGGCGGCAGAGATATTGCCATTGTGCTCCAGAAGGACTTTTTGCAGATACTCCCATTCCAGCTGGTAAACCGGCATTCTTGTTTCCGGGATGACAGGGCCGGGTTCATGAGGCTGCTGGCTGATATTGAGTGCCGAGAGTATCTGTAAGGTATCCACCGGCTTGCAGAGATAGTCTTTAGCCCCAAGTTTGATGGCGCTGACTGCGGTGGCAATGCTGGCATACCCAGTTAGTACGATGATATCAATATCAGGATTGACGTTGCGTAACAGTGAAATAAGCCGGAGGCCACTCTCACTGCCGATTTTCAGATCAACAACCGCGCTTGCCGGGCGGTGTTGTTGTTGCAGGGTAGTCGCCTTACTGATGGTGTCTGCCGTAATGGGGTTGAATCCCCTTTTTCTGAGTGAGGTGGCAAGGGTGTGTAACAGGGTCTGGTCATCATCGGCAATCAAAATAGTCGGTAACTCCAGGGTTTTTCCGGGGCTCATCGTCGCTTCATGGTTCCTGTTCTGGTTGGCCGGTGATGGGCAGTTGAACTTCAATCAAGCTTCCCCCGCAGGTCAGAGGGCGAATCTGTATCAGACCTCCCAGCCGTTCAATACTGGCCTGACTGAGTAGCAAACCAATCCCGAGGCCATCTTCTTTTAAGCTATAAGGCGTCCTTGATAAGGTGGTTGAGTTCCCTTCTTTTATATGGGCTGAATTTTTTTTGGGTCTGCCCTGGGCTTCCGGGAAGCCCGCTCCTTTATCCAGAATCTGCAGGGTCAGGTTTTGGCGGTTCTGAATCACGTGCAGTGAAACCTGTCCCGGGCTGGCATCTTCTGCATTATCAAGTAATGACGTGATTGCCTGATACAGTGTCAGATCACAGGGAATAGATACTGAAACAGGCCATTGAGCGGCGTTGTAATGAAGCTCGGATTCAGGTCTGAGCAGCTGCCATTTTTGGATGACCTTAGCCAGAAAATCCTGACTATCAATACTTTCAATACCTTTATATTGGCTTTCCGATACCAACTGTTGCAGCCTTTTCTTGCATTCATCGATCTGATCCCGGAGAAATATCAAGCGCTCAGCCAGTGCGCTGCCCTGGTATTCTTCCTGAAGATCCCTGAGCACAATGGCCATTGTGGTTAATGGCGTTCCCAGTTCATGGGCTGCACCCGCTGCCTGAAGGGCAATGGCAAGAATGCTTTCATCTCTCAGTTGACGTTCTCTGCTGATGGCTATATCCCTTTGTTGTTTTCTCAGGGCTGAGGCCATCAGTTCGACAAAGTAATTGATAAGAAAGGCACTCAGCACAAACGTTAGCCACATGCCAAGCAAGTGAATATCAATCATCAGCTGCTGTTCTGGCAAGTGAAGCATCGAACCGGGGCCGGATGGTACGTACCATTTCATCAGCAGGGTATAGAGCAGCGTCGCAGTGAATGTCACGCCCCAGCTGTATTTGCCCGGCAGAAGTGCTGCGCCGATACAGACAGTGATCAAATAGGTCGATACCAGTGGGTTGGTATAACCACCACTAAAGAATAACAGCGTACTCTGGGAAAAAAGGTCCAGCAGCAGTTGAACAAAGAACTCCTGATCGCTAACGTGTCTTTTGACCACATATAACCGAATGACAGTGCCAATAATCATCAGCAAGGTGATTAAACAGGCCAGAACAAGGCCGGTGATCTGGATGTCAAAATGGCGGCTGGCCAGGAAAAAGACCACACCCTCAACAGCAACCAGGGTTCCACGGAGCCAGCACAGGCGCTTGAGGTTCTCTGCACCAATCGAGAGGTTGGGTGTTGTGTTCGTCGTCATTAAGGCTGCATTGGTGTGCTCATATTGAATACCCTTAGACTCGAAAATTGGTTTTTTTATCCCTGTCAGGGATTTTCAATGTCATCCTCTGCATCTGTGCTCTCAATGGAAACCCAAATACTTTTCAGCTTTAATGAATGCACGGTCTTCCGATCAGAAAGCAGCTCATCTGTCTGGATACAAATAGTTTCTGCCTTTGCTTTCCGATCAACGATTTTCTCTCGCAATGCGTTTTCGCCCCATGAGTTGTGATAATCCATTTCCATTAACAGGTCACCGAGTGACGTCATGATGAGCGAATGCATGTTGATCATTGGGAAATAAGAGTCTTTTCCCGGAAGGATTTCTTCCTGCACAGCTTTCTTATGCCATTCCACCTCCTTTTGGATTAACTGCTTCCTGATCTCTTCCTGTTTAATTTTCAGTTCTTCCATAGTACTGGTATTTTCCAGCTGCATCAGTTCATCATACACAATGGCTTGCCTGACCAGGCCCGAACAATCGGTCATGTATTGTTCAGAGAATGCCAATCGACTGATCGCTTTATTAATGGCAGCAGAGAGAGTGGGGCACCTTTGCGGGCAGGTACTCAACTCCTCGATGACCGATTGACAAAACTCTATAGCCTTTTGGTAAGGAGCCATAAAAAACTCCGCTTTCCGTAACGATTTGACCACCCCCTCATTTTCAATGCTTGTTGATTGGCCAACGTTAACAGCCCGATCAATCATTGCCTGATACTTCGTTTCGATAAGCTCAGTCCCTTGCAGCATGGGTAGTTTGTTATCAGCAGGCCTGATGAGAATCAGGTGATTTTTGTCCGTCGGTGAATAAACGGAAGAGACATAAGCTGCCTGGGAAACCTGGCCAGTTTCGATGATGGGACACTGCAGTAAATCATGGTCGACTAAATGTTTGTATTCAGGGAGCTGCTTGTCTGAGATTGACAGCTCGAAGCAATGAAGTGTTACACCGAAAGTGCCGCTGTAATTGATATTGAAAACAGGCTGGATTCCCCCCCACAGTGTTTTATACGTATCATACCTCTCCCCATGCATACAGAAAAATCCAAGTTTTGCCAATTCCGCTATACGTTCATCACATAATTCAGGATGTATAGGCTTATTGGAATGATCAAACGATTGACGCCTGTTCTGCTCACCAACCTCTCCGAGCGTTTGGTATTTATTGTCACTAACCACGACAGCAACATTCCTGTTTGCCAGGGATTTCAGGGGGATTGGTTCACAGTGGCTAAAAATCTCTGCGGGCATAAATCGGAGATCCGGATTGAGGCGGATCATTTCTGTGTTTACCATTTTGAGCGTATGCTCATAATAATCCAAATCTCCAAATAAATTTTCTCCCCCGGCAGAAACCATGCGAATAGTCGGATTGGCAAAGTAGGCTGTTTTCTCTGGCACCGGAATCGATTTAATAAAACGACTTTGGTCACATAGTTTATTCCTAAACCCTTTACACTCCGTAAACTTGCCAGGAGGGCTGCTGTAGGGCGCACCAAAAGTGGTGCCATTGGCAAGCAGGTTGATATTCATTTCCCTCCTCCATCTGTTGCTATTTATGTTGAGACTTGACAGGCGTTTTCCCGGGAGGCGGTCCTGTTTTCCGTCTCTTCTCAGGGCTGAGGGTTCGACAAAGTAATTGATTAGAAAGGCACTCAGCACAAATGTTAGCCACATGCCAGGCAAAGTCAGGGATTTTCAACGTCATCCTCCGTATCTGTGCTCTCAATGGAAACCCAAATACTTTTTAGCTTTAATGAATGAATGGTCTTCCGATCAGAAAGCAGCTCATCTGTCTGGATACAAATAGTTTCTGCCTTTGCTTTCCAATCAACGATTTTGTCTCGCAATGGGTTTTCGCCCCATGAGTTGCGATAACCCATTTCCATTAACAGATCACCGAGTGACGTCATGGTGAGCGAATGCATGTTGATCATTGGGAAATAAGAGTCTTTTCCCGGAAGGATTTCTTCCTGCACAGCTTTCTTATGCCATTCCACCTCCTTTTGGATTAACTGCTTCCTGTTTTCTTCCTGTTTAATTTTCAGTTCTTCCATAGTACTGGTATTTTCCAGCTGAATCAGTTCATCATACAAAATGGCTTGCCTGACCAGCCCCGAAAAATCGGTCATGTATTGTTCAGAGAATGCCAATCGACTGATCGCTTTATTAATGGCAACAGAGAGATTGGGGCACCCTTGCGGGTAGGTACTCAACGCCTCGATGACCGATTGACAAAACTCTATAGCCTTTTGGTAAGGAGCCATAAAAAACTCGGCTTCCCGTAACGATTTGACCACCCCCTCATTTTCAATTCTTGTTGGTTGGCCAGCGTTAACGGCCCGATCAATCATTGCCTGATACTTCGTTTCGATAAGCTCGGTCCCTTGCAGCATGGGGAGTTTGGTATCAGCAGGCCTGATGATAAGCAGGTGATTTTTGTCCGTCGGTGAATAAACGGAAGAGACATAAGCTGCCTGGGAAACCTGGCCAGTTTCGATGATGGGGTACTGCAATAAATCATGGCCGACTAAATGTTTGCATTCAGGATGTTTGTATTCAGGAAGCTGCTCGTCTGAGATTAACTCGTCGAAGCAATAAGATCTTACACTGAAACCGTCAATACCATTGATATTGAAAACGGGATGGCTTTCTCCACTATATGCTCCATTCACATCATCCCCGGGTACAAGGAAAAATCCAAGTTTTGCTAATTCAGCTATACGTTCATCAGATAATTCAGGATGCCTGGGCGTATTGGAATGATAAAACGATTGACGCCTGTTCTGCTCACCAACCTCTCCGAGCGTTTGGTATTTATTGTCACTAACCAAAACAGCAACCCTCCTGTTCGCCAGTTTTTTCAGGGGGATTGCTTCACAGTGGCTAAAAATCTCAGCGGGCATAAATCGGAGATCCGGATTGAGGCGGATCATTTCTGTGTGTACCACATTGAGCGTACGCACAAAATTATAATATCCAGATAAATCCCTTTCATCATAAGGCTCATACACAAACCGATTGGCAAAGTAGGCTGTTTTGACTGGCACCGGAATCGATTGAATAAGACGACTTCGGTCAAGCCGTATCTTCCTATGCCCTTCACCCTCCGTAAAATTGTGATGAGGTTTGCTACAGGTATAGGGCACGCCAAAAGTGGTGCCATTGGCAAACAGGTTGATATTCATTTTCATCCCCATCTGTTGCTATTCATGTGGAGACTTGACAGGAGTTTTCCCGGGAGGCTGTCCTGTTTTCCGTCTCTTCTCAGGGCTGAGGCCATCAGTTCGACAAAGTAATTGATTAGAAAGGATCTCAGCACAAATGTTAGCCACATGCCAAGCAAATGAATATCAATCATCAGCAAGGTGATTAAACAGGCCAGAACAAGGCCGGTTATCTGGATGTTAAAATGGCGGCTGGCCAGGAAAAAGACCACACCCTCAACAGCAATCAGGGTTCCACGGAGCCAGCACAGGCGCTTGAGGTTCTCTGCACCAATCGAGAGGTTGGGTGTTGTGTTCTGAAGTGTCGTCATTAAGGCTGCATTGGTGTGCTCATATTGAATAATTAGACTCGAAAATTGGTTTTTTATCCCTGTCAGGGATTTTCAACGTCATCCTCCGTATCTGTGCTCTCAATGGAAACCCAAATATTCTTTAGCTTTAATGAATGAATGGTCTTCCGATCAGAAAGCAGCTCATCTGTCTGGGTACAAATAGTTTCTGCCTCTGCTTTCCGAGCAACGATTTTCTCTCGCAATGCGTTTTCGCCCCATGAGTTGTGATAATCCATTTCCATTAACAGATCACCGAGTGACGTCATGATGAGCGAATGCATGTTGATCATTGGGAAATAAGAGTCTTTTCCCGAAAGGATTTCTTCCTGCACAGCTTTCTTATGCCATTCCACCTCCTTATGGATTAACTGCTTACTGATTTCTTCCTGTTTAATTTTCAGTTCTTCCATAGTACTGGTATTCTCCAGCTGCATCAGTTCATCATACACAATGGCTTGCCTGACCAGGCCCGAACAATCAGTCATGTATTGTTCAGAGAATGCCAATCGACTGATTGCTTTATTAATGGCAACAGAGAGATTGGGGCACTCTTGTGGGCAGGTACTCAACTCCTCGATGACCGATTGACAAAACCTTATAGACTTCTGGTAAGGAGCCATAAAAAACTTCGCTTCCCGTAACGATTTGTTCAACCCCACCTCATTTTCAAGACGTGTTGGTTGGCCAGCGTTATTATCCCGATCATTCGTTATCCGAGTAATCATTGCCTGATACTTCGTTTCGATAAGCTCAGTCCCTTGCAGCATGGGTAGTTTGGTATCAGCAGGCCTGATGAGAAGCAGGTGATTATCGTTCGTCGGTGAATAAACGGAAGAGACATAAGCTGCCTGGGAAACCTGGCCAGTTTCGATGATAGGGTGCTGCAATAAATCATGGCCGACAAAATGTTTGTATTCAAGGAGCTCCTCGTCTGAGATTGACAGGTCGAAGCCATGAATTGTTTCACTCAAAGCGTCACTATCATTGATATTGAAAAGGGGCTGGCTTCTCCTGCTCAATGATCCATTCATATCATCCCCGGGCATAAGGAAAAATCCAAATTTTGCTAATTCAGCTATACGTTCATCAGATAATTCAGGATGCCTGGGCGTATTGGAATGATAAAACGATTGACGCCTGTTCTGCTCACCAACCTCTCCGAGCGTTTGGTATTTATTGTCACTAACCACGACAGCAACCTTCATGTTCGCCAGTATTTTCAGGGGGATTGTTTCACAGCGGCTAAAAATCTCAGCGGGCATAAATCGGAGATCGGGATTGAGGCGGATCATTTCTATGTCTACCTCTTTGAGCATTTTCTCAAAATCAAAATCTTCATGTAAATACCTTGTCTTGCCATAAGGCTTGGGTATAAATGGAATGGCAAAGTGGGCTGTTTTGACTGACACCCGAAACAATTTAATAAGATGACTTCGGTCATGCAGTTTCTCCCTATGCCCTTCACCCTTCGTAAAATTGTAATGAGGTATGCTAAAGGGCCCGCCAAAAGTGGAGCCATTGGCAAACAGGTTGATATTCATTTTCATTCCCATCCGTTGCTTTTTATGTTGAGACTTGACAGGCGTTTTCCCGGGAGGCTGTCCTGTTCTGCGTCTTCCTGGACACTGGCTATCGTTAAATAGTTCTTGTCCAAAGCACCCCTAGTCTAGTACACCATTTCGATGAGTTTGGTGTGTAATCTCCACTCAGGATGAACGGGGTTAAGCCTGCAAAAAAAAACCTGCTGTGCAGTCAAGGCACAGCAGGTTTTTTTACAGAGCAAGGAATCTTGCCAATCACGCTGTCAGGAAAATAAGGACACCTGGCAGAATGAAGAATGCGATGAACAGATAGGCAAACGCATACATTCTGTTTCTGACTGCCAGATCAGACAGTTTGTCAGCCATATACAGCGGGATCTCCCTCAGCCACTTGATCCCGTAAATCAGAACTACGGCACAGAAGTTAAAGAAGAAATGCACCATGGCGATGGTCAGTGCGGGCAGGGCAGCAGGACCGGTAATTGCCGTGGCAGCCAGCAGGGCGGTAATGGTTGTACCGATATTGGCACCCAGGGTGAAAGGGTACATCTGTCGTACAGTAAACAGACCATTGGCCACCATGGGTACCATCAGGCTGGTGGTGGTTGAGGACGACTGAACCATTACAGTCATGGTCATACCGGACAGAATGCCGCTGATCGGACCCCGGCCAATGGACTTGTGCAGGGCATCTTTGGCTTTACCCACCATGACTTTTTTGAGCAGCTTGCCCAGACGAACCACCGAGAAAAAGATCAGGACAATGCCGATGCCAATCATGGCAATGCCAGCCAGTGTGCTGTCTGGCAGTACCGATACAAAACCTGTGACAATGTCTTCAGCCGGAGAGGTTAACGGGTCAATAAAGTTCAGGCCTTTCATTGACAAATTTTGACCACCAACCAGCATACTGGCTACCGATGCAGAAAGCTTGCTCAAAAAGCCTGTGAATAGCTCCAGAGGCAGAAGAATGAAAACCGCCAGCCAGTTAAAGAAGTCATGAACCGTAGAGGCGGCAAACGCCTGTTTGAACTCTTTATGGCAGCGAATATGACCAAGACTTACGATGGTATTGGTAATGGTCGTGCCGATGTTGGCACCCATGATCATCGGAATCGCCAGGTGAACCGGCAGGCCGCCAGCGACCAGGCCGACAATAACAGAGGTGACTGTACTGGAAGATTGTACGAGTGCTGTCGCCAGTGTGCCCGCCAGCAGACCCATGACGGCATTGTTGGCAAAGCTGAACAGCTGTGCTGCCGCTTCACTGCCACCCACCGCCATTTTAAAGCCGGAGCCGATGACACTAACAGCTACCAGCAGAGCGTAAATCCATAGAACAACGCGCAGCCAGATACGACCGTAATGTCGCGTGGTCATGGTTTCGAAATCAGCGCCCTGTGAAGAAGCAGATGTCATTTCAGACATAGAGAGTGCACCCCGGTGCTTATAAAGTTGATGCTAAAAGTATCGAGTCTTTATTACAGTTTTATGACAACTTCTTCACAAACAATCAGCAGATTTTTTTTTTGGGTGGCTCATAACAGTCTGAAGCGCTCTCTTGATCGACCTGTTTTTGCAAAAAGTCGATCATATATTTTCTGTCTTCTTTCGGTTTTTCCCTGGCTCTGACGATCTCTTTATCCAACAGTTCTTGCGGTTTTTCCGGTTGGGATTCGAAGGTGGTGAGCTGGTGTTTTAACAGCCATCCTGCGATATAGGGATCACTGAACTCCAATGCTCTCTCCAGGATACGTGGCGCAAATGGTCGCAATTCCTCAAGGGATGCTCCTCCCACCTCTAATAACCAGTCTATTGGCTGGTGGGTGTAGATGGGCTCCACCACTTCTTCCCGGGAAAGATAGCCATCAAAATAACTGAGCAATGCCGAGGTGGCTTTACCGGGGTTCTGTTTGGCCTGGTGATTATCCATCAGCCATTGGGCTACCCGAGTATTATAATGGCTCATGGCCTGTTCAAATTGATGCTGGGCTTGCAGAGTGGCTCCCTTGTCGATCAGCCATCGGGCGTTGGCAAGATACCCGCGGTTTAGGGAGGTATTCAGAGCCTGGTTAAGCAGCGCTGCGGAGGCTGCGGGTGTCAGGCTTGCCCCATTGGCCAGCAGCCAGTCTGCCTGAATGGCCATATCGATATGAGTCTCAGCAATCACCTCCAGCAATGTTGTATTGATATTGTGGCTGAACGAGTCGATGCCCCGGGAACGCCTGTTGATTGATGGGGCGGTTGCTGTGGTGGTCCGGTGATCTGTTATGTTGCCGGGCTGATTATCTGTCCGGGATTTCAGCTGGCGCAACGTTGTCATCGCTGTTTTGATATTTGCCCCGTTTTCCAGGCACCATTGTGCAGTTCTCGTATACCCCTGCAACATAGCGTGGGGCAACAGCTTATCCAGTCTTTCGGATTCTGTCAGTTTTCTGAGTTCTTTCCCCACCAGTGGTGTCAGCTTCAGATACTTCGCGAACCGCTCTGAATTCTCGGCTTTCTGTTGTTGGAGTTGCTGCAATTCACGACACTTTTTCAGCTGTGCGAACGCTGCATCCGGCAGATTACTGGTTTCCCTGAGCCTGCCGACTTCCCTGACTTTAAGGTTTATTGTAACAGTGAAGGCGGGATCCACCGGACCATCATCAAGTTCAGTCCAGAGTGTTTCTTTCATTGCCCAGTTAACCAGAGTTTCATCATGCTTCCATTGTTCACCGGTCCGGCTGATATCAAACAATAACTGATCGTCCACCCACGGGTTAAGTATCCAGTCCTCAAGGGCCAGAAAATCCCTGTGAACCTCTGCTCTGAGGAGCGGGTCAGGGATATACCGGTCATTGTAAGGTATGATCCTTCCATAAATGGGTCTAACGATAAATTCACTCTGTCGAACCTCGGCCTCTGGTGGATTATGGAGAGTTGCGGTTTGTGCCGGCGCTGGCAAATCCGTTTTGCTGGCTGACGGAGGAGGCAGTCGGGGATGAGCGGGATGGTGGGCCAACGTGCGTGGACTATTCGCGGCGGGGGCAGGTAATCTCTGGCCCGGTGGCGCTTGCCTGACGTAACAGGCAGAAGGGTGGCTTGGCTGTAAGCTAAACCCAAGATATCCGGACGTCCGGTTGGCTGGTACATGGCTCTCGATATTGCCAGTCCCCCTGCCGGGACTTGTGTTGACCTCTCCGGTGTGCTGCTGAAGATGGCCGCTGCTGTGATGTTGGCGAATACAGCCCCTGGCGGCCTGTCTGTAATATTCTATGGAGAGAGGGGCCTTGAAATGGGCGTTATCCACGTTTCCACCAGTTCTTTTACGGAAGCATATAAAATTGACCCGATATTCGAGAGTAAGTTCCACATCGGTGGTCATCGAGTGAAGGACAAACGCTAGTTTAAATTAGCAGGGAAATGGGAATAGCCTTGTGGATAAATGCGAAGGCTATTCTATTTGGTGGATAGTTTATTTCAACAGGTCATCAAACAGCTGCACATTCACCAGCTCACCCGCTGGTTTATCACCGTCTTCTTCCGCCAGTACGATATAGCAGTCAGAATGACTCATGGTACTGAGAACGCCAGACCCCTGATGACCGGTTGACATAACCTGCAGTTCACCGGATTCCCGGTAAACCAGTTTTGCCCTCTGGAAATCCCGGCGTCCCGGGCGCTTTCTGAGCGGGGTTTCCGTCGCCAGTGTCAGCTCCACTTTTGGTTCCGGTTGCTGGTGCATCATGTGGCGTAATGCTGGCGCGGCCAGCTGCTGGAAGGTGACGGTAGCCGATACCGGGTTACCGGGCAGGCCAAAGAAGACACTGTTCGGGAGCTGTCCAAAGGCAAACGGCTTGCCCGGTTTGATGGCCAGTTTCCAGAAGCTGGTTTCCCCCAGCTCATCAAGAATGTCTTTGGTGTAATCCGCATCGCCGACAGAGACGCCACCGGAGCTGATTACTGCGTCAGCTTCCCGATCAGCTTGCAGAAAGGCTGCTCTTAACGCCGCTTTGTCATCAGGAATTCTGCCAAGGTCGATGATGTCGACAGCCATTTTTTTCAGCATGGCCTTGATAACAAAACGATTGCTGTCGTAAATATCACCCTGTTTCAGTGGCTCGCCGGGCAGCTTTAATTCATCACCTGTGGAAAATACCGCAACTTTGACTTTCCGGTAGACCGTGACATTGGCAATACCCAGCGAGGCCAGCAGCCCGATATCCTGAGGGCGAACTCTCCGGCCCGGTGTGAACACCCGGGTGCCTTCCGGAATATCTTCCCCCGCTGTTCGGATATTGTTACCGGGCTGGTCCGGTTTCTGGAGAAAACGAATGCCTTGTTCTGTGGTCTCAGTCTGCTCTTGCATGATCACCACATCGGCACCTGATGGAACACTGGCCCCGGTCATAATGCGGATACAATGTCCTGCGGGAATCTCCCCGGAAAAAGGGTGGCCGGCCAGGGACTGGCCTGCCAGGGGTAAAGCATCACGGTTGTACAAATCCTTCAGTGCCAGGGCATAACCATCCATGGCTGAGTTGTCATGGGAGGGCACATTGATAGGCGATACGATAGGCTCTGCGAGCACCCTGCCAAGGCTGTCTTCCAGGGCAACGGTCTCGGTTTTGGATACTGGCTTGACACTGCTGGTCAGTGTTGCCAGTGCTGCTTCCAGCCTTATTAATCCATCAGTGGCACAGCAGTCGCTCATGATTGCCCTCTTTCATAGCGGGTGGAAAAAATAGCGTGCTTAACTCTCTGTTATGCCAGGTGGTGATGCAAGCTATTTTTCATGACAATAGTTTTCAATAAAGCTGGCAATATGTTCGGGGCTGTTGATATCCAGTTCTGCCAGATGACCTGGAAGGTTGATGCCGGGATTGCCATCCCAGGCGATGGCTATGATATGGGGGTCATCAGTAAACAGGAAGGGCTTGTTATAATCACTGCGATGAAGCTCGATTTTAGCGATGGGAGCCTCTCGAAAACCTTCCACCAGGATTAAATCCAGCTGATCCTGATTGAGGAGTTGCAGTTGCTCCTGCAGCTGTCGTTCATATCCATTCGGGTACTCGGTATAGCAAAGGGAGCGACCAGGCATGCTCAACACCAGTTGGCTGGCACCGGCATGGCGTAAACGATAACTGTCTTTTCCCGGTGGATCAGGTTCTATCCTGTGATGCGAGGCTTTGACCACACCGGTTCGAAGTCCCTTGCCAGCTAACAGTGGCAGTAGTTTCTCGATAAGCGTGGTTTTACCGGTACCGCTGAAGGCTGCGATACCAATAACCGGGATGGCGGCACTGATCTTTGGGGGTATTTTCATAGAAGACATCTTTCGTTTTTTGCAACCTGCTTGCATGAGGGTCAGCCCGGATATTTCATCAATCAAAAGGGGGCCATGGGCAGCAGGGTTGCCTGATAATCCAATAAAACAATAGTACCTGATAGCATGGTTTTTCGAGAAATAAGCAGGTAGGATTCACTTGGCTGTTGATAAAACGATCTCCCGGGAATTCTTTTAACAGTCAAATGAGGTTGTTTAACGTAGTGATTAAACTGAATTAACAAGCGAGCGCCGAGCTTCGGTACCTAATGGGTATGATCCTATGGACTGGAAGCCGCAGCCAGAGTGCGTATCACTGGCTGCCAGGGCTGTAGAAGAAACTTTGCAGCCTCCCGCGATTGGAAAGGTGTTCTATGCATTCTAATTTACCAGAGCTGCAGGACCGTCAGGGACGGAAATTCCCTTACTTGCGACTGTCAGTCACAGACCTGTGCAACTTTCGTTGCAATTACTGTTTGCCTGACGGCTGCCTTGACCATCATCACAGTGAAGCACTGACCATTGACGAAATACGTCGTCTGGTAACGGCTTTTGCTGCGGTCGGTGTGGAAAAAATTCGCCTGACCGGGGGGGAGCCTACCTTACGTCAGGACTTTTCCGACATTGTCAGAACCATCAAGCAGATCCCCGGCATAAAGAAGCTGGCCATGACCACTAACGGCTACAAAATGGATCAGCGGGTTATGGATTGGCTGGATGCGGGTATTGATGCCATCAATGTCAGTGTCGACAGTCTTGACCCCCGGGCCTTTGAGCTGATTACCGGCCATAACCGGCTGCGGGAAATTCTGGCCGGTATTCAGCATGCATTTGACCATGGTCTGCCATCCATCAAGGTGAATGCGGTGGCGATGAAAGGCATTAATGATGATGAACTTGATGCCTTTCTTGACTGGATCCGGGATTATCCCGTCTCTATTCGTTTTATCGAGCTGATGCAAACCGGGAACAATCAGGATTTTTTCCAGAAGCACCACTTCCCGGGAAAACAGATTCAGGAACTGCTCCTGGCACGGGGTTGGGTAAGAAAAATTCGTCTGGCCGATGCCGGGCCTGCCCAGGAGTATTGCCACAGTGATTATGAAGGTACGGTTGGCTTGATTATGCCTTACAGCAAGGACTTCTGTAATGACTGTAATCGACTGAGGGTGACCAGTCTGGGGCAGCTCCAGCTTTGTCTGTTTGCTGAGTCCGGCATTGATCTGAGAGATCTTCTGCACAGCGATGATCAGCAGGAAGTGCTGGTGGCTCGAATTCGTGATTCACTACAGCTGAAAGACGACAGTCATTTTCTTGAACAGGGATGGACCGGTGGCACGGACAATCTGTCTCAGATGGGAGGCTAGATGTAATTGACGGGTTCCATCTATCAATGACTCCCAAGCGTCGTTCGTCCTGAAGCGGAGGCGAAGGGCGTAAACACCATACCCTGAATACTGTACCAATCACCCTCCGACCGTGCACCCTGAGCAGGGCCAAAGGGCGCTCAGGGTGAACGGAGATTAACTCTTCGAAACGATGTACCAGTGCAGTCAGGCACCATCATTAAATCACTTCACAGGTCAATTTATTGAATTAAAGTCGAACATAACGTGTAGAGGGAACTTATGTTAATGAAACCCGACTAACTTGTGCCACGCAGCAACTTAGTGATGGGTGCTTTAACATGAATCCAATAACGAGTTCTTCCGGTCAGCTTCCGGTACATCCACAGACAAGTTCTCTCAATCCCGGGTCAGGTGACGACAGCAGAGTAGCGGATCTGCAAGCATCACTCAGCCGCATGAGTATTCCTGATGACCAGCCAGGTGC
This sequence comes from Thalassotalea sp. G20_0, assembly GCF_017744175.1. Classification (NCBI taxonomy): domain Bacteria; kingdom Pseudomonadati; phylum Pseudomonadota; class Gammaproteobacteria; order Alteromonadales; family Colwelliaceae; genus Thalassotalea; species Thalassotalea sp. G20_0. Next base: position 117,086 of record NZ_JAGHQV010000004.1, read on the forward strand.
AGGCAGCACACCAAACCCGGTTAACATCGCTGACAGATCGGCCAGTATTCCTGCCAGGCCGACGACCTACGACTATGTGTGCGCTACTGATGGTAAAACTTACAAGGTGCTACCTAAGCAATTTACCCATCGTGATGGTTCTTGCGGCCTTAGATTAAAGCTGGAAAATGGCGAAAGGTTTATGCAGTGCTCAATACGATTTTCCAGTTATTCTCAGCTGGTACGCAGCTATATCGATCCTGATTTTAATGAAGATCAACATATAAAAAAATTGGTGCTGATCAAGGACCTTGAAGGAAACAAAGGATGCCTGGATTTTCTGATAAAGAACGATATTGTAAAAGTAGTGGGCAAGGTGGATTCCGAGGGCGCTGACTGCACGATAGTTCAGTTAACAGCAGATAGAAAGTTAAGTAAAAAAAGTATTGGGTTGGGTTCGGCTGATTCTATATCAGCCCGAATTGATGCCTTTTCCGGAAGAGTTCTTGTTCCCCCATCGAAAGCATTTCAGCAATTTCTTTCAAAAGGAATGAGAACCAAGGAAGCAATGCCCCCATCACAGTTGATAGTGCTCAGGAAATACGTTGCTGAACGTGATCCGAAAATACTTGAACGCTCTTCTTTTAGACACATTGCTATCTTTATGGATCATGGTAAACAAACGGCCAGACTGCCCGTTGGCTGTAGTGATTTCGGCTACACGTTAGAAGAACTGAAACAGTTTCGTCTGGAAAAGAAAAGTTCAGTTGATGTTGCTAATGATGTGCTTTCAAGGTAGTGGCTTTTCGACCTTGAATTATCTTCTTTTCATCTTCCGGGAGCGACGGGATATTCATTTAAGTTGGCCTGACAGGGCATGGCCGCTTTTCTGTCTTCTAACTGCAACAATGATTTTTTCTGAAACGATGCTCAGAATTAGAATAAAGAGGCTGTTATGACTTACGGAACTATTGCTGATCGATACGCTTATGAATCACCCTGGTTAAGGAGCCGGGCGAAGGAAGCATGCCCTGATAATGACCAAAAGTCGCGCATGGGGGCACGTTCTACTGAATCCGTCGAGCCTGATAGTTATTTATCCATGGCTAAGGATCTTATTTGTTCTGTCCCCGGAACCTGCAATTCAATTTTATCAAGATCTGCGGTTGTCCTGACGCCTTTTCATTGGATGATTGAAAACAGGCTGGGGGTTGCCAAGGTTGTTGGTATTGCCCTGGTGCGATCGCAAGTGTTTCCATGGCTTGGCAAGACTTTTCCTGATAAGTTCCCGGGTCTCCAGAAATTTCCGGGCTTACAGGAAAGCCGTGAGATTGTTAAGGAAGCCTGTGATGCAACCAATACCAGTGGCTTTCGGTTTGAGCAGCTCCCAATTAAACATGATTCGGGCATATTGCACGGCGTGATTTGTTATCCCCCTGACTGGGACCCGAGTAATAGTCAATGCATTCTTTATCACAATCCAAATGGTATGGTTCTTTCACAGCTACTGGGTAGAGGTTGTCTTCATCCGGGGTCAGCACCCGGCCGAATACAGTCAGAAAAGAAATGCCCGGTCATTCTTTATGACTATAGGGGGACGGGGTTAAACCAGAGTGATGGGGTGTCGGGTTATCTGCCTTTCTCAACCTATGAAACCATTGTTCAGGATGGTGCTGCTGCCCTGGGATATGCGTTGGAAAATTTTGAACATGTATACGTAGCTGGCACTTCTCTTGGCGGAGGTGTGGCAACCGTCTCGCTTGCCAGACACCTTGAAGCCAGCGGAGGGCAGGATGATTCAAGGGTCGAGTTACTGTCCCATGACTCTTTTACCACAGCGCCAAGAGTTGTTATGCCAGACAGGCCCCGACTTGCCAATTTTCTGGGGTGGCTGATAGGTGGGAATCTGGATGCTGAAGCCTCTATGCGTAAACTGATTGACCGTGAGGTTTACATCGTGTCACTGAACCATCGTGATGATCCGGTTATCCCGAAAGGGGCTCGTATGTCAGAATTTATTAAGTCGCTTCATCCTGGTGAGATGGATCCCGGGCGGGTATTTGCCAAAGAATTTTCCGGCAATAGCCACGCGGTAATGACTTATGAAATGGTAAAGTACCTTTGAGTGAATCAATGTTACTATGTCTGCACCCTAAGTAGCTAACCATATGAAATCACATATTTCTGACTACTTATAATTAGTAACCCGATTGGGTTGGAGTCTTATGAATCGAATTCCCCTGACTATTTTCTTGCCTGAAGCCAGCAGAATCGCCGCAGGCTGTATGGGGTTGGGTGGAGGCTGGGATAATAACCCGGTTTCAAAGGGTCATATGATGCAGGCGCACCAGTTTCTGGATAGTGCCCTGGAGAGCGGCATAAACTGCTTTGACCACGCCGATATCTATACCTTTGGCAAGGCTGAACAGGTATTTGGTGGCGTGCTGGGTGATCGACCAGAGCTGAGGGAGAAGATATTCCTGCAAGGCAAGTGCGGCATTCGCTTCGCCGAAGGAAACGTTCCCAATCGCTACGATTTCTCCCGGGATTGGATTCTGCACAGTGTGGAAAAGAGTCTTGCCCGTTTAAACACCGACTATCTGGACCTTCTGCTTCTGCACAGACCGGATCCGCTGATGCAGCCAGAGGAGGTTGCCGGGGCGTTTCATCAGCTGCAGAAAAATGGCAAGGTCAAACATTTTGGTGTGTCAAACATGAATGGCCACCAGATCAAATACCTTCAGTCATTCCTTGATCAACCTATTGTGGTCAACCAGTTGCAGATGAGCCTGACCCATCTGGACTGGCTGGATGAAGGTGTGCTGTTCAATCACCCGGAAGGGCCGGCGGTCAGCTTTACCCCTGGCACCGTTGAATATTGTCGCAGCCACAATATTCAGCTGCAGGCCTGGGGCTGCCTGAGCAACGGTGTGTTCACCGGGAAAGATACTCATGGTGAGCCCGAGGCTATTCAGAAAACGGCTGAGCTGGTCAAAGCGTTTGCAGAGCAGCAGGGTGTTTCCAGAGAGGCTATTGTGCTGGCCTGGCTGATGCGCCACCCCGCAGCTATCCAGCCGGTGATTGGCACAACAAATGCCGAGCGTATCAGGGCTTGTAGCGAGGCTGAGACTATTCAGTTAAGTCGTGAGCAGTGGTATCAGCTGTACGTGAGTGCCCGGGGCCGGGCGCTGCCGTAGCCTGAAACGATTGGGGGAAAATCCCTGGATGTGATAATCCCCTAGTTCATTCAGGGATAAAAACAGTATTCACTGTCTAAAAAACACGCTAGACTAGCAGACCTTTTTCTATCCCCATGTGCAGTCCTACTTATGGACACAGGGGTTTGTTGGGAAGTCCTGGCACTTCGTTTCCTGCATTTAATCCGGCAACTGTCCGCTCCTTTGAAAAGCCTATGGCAATCAAGAGCTCAGCCACTGGAAGATCAATAGATCTTATTATCCTCTGCCAATGCAGGCCAAGCTTGTTCATCAAGCCTCTCCAAACGCAGTCGTGGACCTCACAGGCGATTCGGTAACGTCTTTCTGTATTCGATCAGAGGGGAGTTCCGGATAGCGGCACCAGGAAGTCCATGGCTGCAAATTTTCCGAATGCTACTGGAACAGCGTCGGAAAAGTATACTGCCATCCTATTTCTGTTTGCTCCAAACGTCGCCAGCACCAAGCAGCCATGAGCCGGTTTACCGGACGATCAAATGCCGTCTGATCCTGACAGCTTTTGACAGCAAAATGGCGGCATTTTTATGGCAAAGAATGAATTTACGGAGTATCAAATGACTGATACCAACAACGCGATGACTTTTGCGGACCTGCCCCTGTCGGAAGCGGTAATCAAGGCTGTTCAGGATGTCGGCTATGAGAGCCCGTCACCCATCCAGGCACAAAGTATTCCTCACCTGCTGGAAGGTCGTGACCTTCTGGGTCTGGCGCAGACCGGTACAGGTAAAACAGCCGCATTTGCATTGCCATTGCTGTCAGCCATTGATTTGAAGCAGCGCGATCCGCAGGTTCTGGTCTTAACGCCGACCCGTGAGCTGGCTATACAGGTGGCAGAAGCCTTTCAACGTTACGCCCGTCACATGAAAGGATTCCATGTGTTGCCTGTTTACGGTGGTCAGGATATGCGCGGCCAACTGCGCAGCCTTCAGCGTGGAGCCCATGTGATTGTGGGCACGCCGGGCCGGGTCATGGATCACCTGCGTCGTGAAAGCCTGAAGCTGGATAGCCTGAAAACCGTGGTTCTGGATGAAGCGGATGAAATGCTGCGCATGGGCTTCGTGGATGACATCGAATGGATCATGGAGCAGACGCCCGCTGACCGTCAGGTGGCCCTGTTCTCTGCCACAATGCCTTACCAGATTCGCAAAATTGCAGATACTCACTTAAAAGAGCCTGCTACGGTGGAGATCAAAGCCAAAACGGCGACGGTTGACACCATTACCCAGAAGGTCTGCATGGTCAGCGGTTTCCACAAGCTGGATGCCCTGACACGCATTCTGGAAGTGGAATCATTTGATGCCATGATCATTTTCGTGCGCACCAAAACCGCCACGGTGGAACTGGCGGAAAAACTGGAAGCCCGTGGTTTCGCTGCGGCGGCGCTGAATGGTGATATGAGTCAGGCGCTGCGTGAGAAAGTGGTGGATCGTCTCAAGAAAAAATCCCTGGATATTCTGATTGCTACCGACGTAGCGGCCAGGGGCCTGGATGTTGAGCGTATGAGTCACGTAGTGAACTACGACATACCGTACGATACAGAAGCCTACGTTCACCGTATTGGCCGTACCGGGCGTGCTGGCCGTCAGGGCACTGCGATCCTGTTTGCCACCCATCGTGAGCGCAGGATGCTTCGTGCCATCGAAAGTGCTACACGACAGCGTATTGATACCATGCGATTGCCTTCCATGAGTGACGTGCGTGATATTCGTATCCGTCAGTTCAAGGAAGATGTCATCAAAGCGATTGACATGGGCGAAGAGCTGGATGTGTTCCGTGAGATTGTTGCCGAGCTTGAGCAGGAAAATGCCCTGAGCTATGAAGACATGGCAGCAGCGCTCTGCTTTATGGCCCAGAAAGAACGCCCGTTCCCGGATGCCAAAGAACCGGAGCAGCCCCGTCGTGAAGGCCGTGATCGTGGTGATCGTGATCGTGGCGAAAGACGTCGTGATGGCGAAAGGCGTGGTGAGCGTGGCCGTGAACGTAACAATGATGGCATGGTGCGTTATCGTGTCGAACTGGGTCGTGACCAGGGCATCAACCCGGGTGACCTGGTGGGAGCCATTGCCAATGAAGGCAAAATTTCCGGACAGAGCATTGGCCATATCCGACTGTTTGATAACTGCTCGTCAGTCTACCTGCCAGAAGGGATGGACAAGAGCGTTATTGAAGCCCTGAAAGGTGCCAGGATTCGCAACCGGCCAATGGAGTTGAAACTGTGGACCGGTGACGAGCCTCAAACAGAGCGCCGTGGCCGACGTGATGGTGGCCGTGGCCGCCACGAAGGTGGTCGCCGTGAAGGCGGTGCCCGTCGCGAAGGTGGCCGTGGTGGCGATCGTCGTCCACGTCGTGATAATAGCGGCACTCGTTAATAGCATTCCGGGCTATTGGTTCTTCCAGTAGCCCGGACTTTCTGAAACCGGGAATTTATCAGTTTGCTATCCGCTGTTTCACCTGAATGGCGTCTTTATCCCAGGATGTCTTAAAAGCATCCCGGCTGATCTCAACTTCCCAACCGTGGTATGGGTCTCGAATAAGAACAGATGTGTCTGTAACCGCATCAACAATAATGTCATGCATTCCCCCTTCCAAACTACTTACTGTGACTATTGCAGACCCATCCCGATTAACTGCAATGGCCAGATCTTCAAGATTTGAATGCCGGGTTTTAAAGGGGGATAGGCCTGCCGTAGATAATGCTTGAAATATCAGCTTGTCATTGCCAAGGTTGGTTGAGCGTAAGTCACTAACCGAAAAAGTGCCGTGATGCTGATGTATCAGCATTGCTGCAACAGCGTAACTACAGCCTCTGGTTGCCTGTTGTTGAATGATGGGTCTGCCATTACAGGTGTATTTGACTTCAATCGGTTTAAACTTCCCAGACTCCTGAATATGTTCTTTTCTTATCGGTTGATGCACTGTCAAGATTTCATGGTCAAGATATGTGAGCACATAACCATGCGCTCCAGAAAACGATATATTTTTGAGAACAGGGTCAAACCGGAAAGTATAATGGACAACAATTTCCAGAAGAGAGGCCGGTCTATTCCACATAAAATGATTTTTATCAAACATCTCCTCTCTCAGTCTTTTCGCTGCCAGATATTTTTTAAAACCTCTATCCTCAAGTAACTTATAGGAGGCAATAATATCTTCAACCGTCTTTTTGGTTTGTTCACAGGTTGTATCGTCGCCCCCACGAACGGTGTCAACATTGGATACTGGTGGGTATTGTCTCTGGTAAACGGAAGAGGGGATGCCAGCCAATTTTAACAGTGTGGCCAAAAGTTCCGGCGTTGGTTTATAAAAGGGGTTACTACTCTTGCCAGAGGGAGAATTAAGCGGCGTACGCCGACCGGGTGATGTCAGTTCTGGCATTTGTGAGGCAGGCTTGCCTGACAGCCCACTGGCCTTAATTTGAATAATGGGAAGCCTGGCATTGTGTAGCCTTGTTTTTTCATGAAATGGTTTTCGGCCATTGGAGGAAAATGACGGACCTTGTTTCAGGGTAGAAGATATTGGTGGAACCTGTTTGACCAGATGGCCACTGGAATCTGCTGTTTGCTTACATGGAGAAATAACTTCGTCTTTCAGAGCGATATCTGTTTTCGGAGCAGTATAGCCGGATGAGGGTTCATTCAAGGGGATCATAAACCAGTATCTTCAAAAAGTGCTTTATTACCAGTACACGGTTTCGATGCAATTGACAGGCTCCTTCATAGGCCTCAAGGCTCCATTCACCCTGAGTGGAGTCGAAAGACGCTCAGGGTGAACAGAGATTATACACATCAAACTCATCGAAATGATTTGATAATTTTGATTGAGTAATCGCCAAATAGTTTCCAGAGAAGCTGAAAAAATTTATTTTTCTTCAGGCTGGCGGTAATACATGGAATAAAACCGAAAAGAAGTGGCAGGCCGACCCACCTAATACAAAGAGATGCCAGATTGCGTGATTGAAAGGCAGCTTTTTCCATAAATAAAAGATCACGCCAACGGTATAAAGCAAGCCACCGGCAACCAGCCAGTATATGCCATTGGTTGACAAGTTCTCTGCCAGCTCTTTGGAGGCCGCCAGAACCAGCCAGCCCATCAGAATGTACGTGGTTAACGACAGTTTTTTGTACCTGGACCCAAACACCGCCTTGAAGATAATGCCCAATGCAGCCAGGGTCCAGATGACAGCAAAAAGAATCCAGCCAGTCACACTTCTCATGGTAACCAGAAGAAAAGGCGTGTAGGTTCCGGCAATCAGCAGATAGATGGAGCAGTGATCCAGTATCTTGAAGACGCGCTTGGTTTTTGGATGTTGAAAGCTGTGGTAAAGCGTAGAGGCCAGAAACAGCAGAATCAGGGTGCTGCCGTAGATGCTGAAACTGACCACCCGCCAGACATCAGCCTGATGGGCGGCATAGGTGACCAGCAGCGTCAGACCGGCGACACTGAGCAGAGCCCCCAGACCATGAGTAATACTGTTGGCAATCTCTTCAGCCAGGCTGTAGCCACGGCTGATCAGTTGGTTTCCTGCGGTAGATTTCGGGGCCATAAAACGTTTTTAATCAGTGCCAGTGCTGATCATACTGAATCTTATGCCCTGATGCATGGGAATTATCAGGTCATCCTGAATGTAGCCCGGGTACCAGGTCCGGGTGGAAAATTAGAATGGCAGCAATACCTGATGATCGACTACTTTAACACTATCAGTTTCTGCTTTGCTGGCTGATCAAAGGTTTTTTTTCCAAGGTCATCTGCCCCCGGCAGTCACCCTCTACAGGCTATCGCTGATGGCTGTGCCGCAGGAGACTCTCGAACTTAGACGACTCTTGCCACACACGCTTAAGTTCGACAGCCTGCAAGTTTATCTTTATTCCCGTTGCTGGAGTATGACATGAAAAGGTTGATTCACTCTTGTATTGTTTTGGTCACAGGCGCTGCCCTGTTTGGGTGCGGATCCCACAAGCTGACCAGTGTAGACCCCCAGTTGGTTGAGAACAAAACCTGGGTGTTGACGACAATGAACAGTCAGCCGGCACCGGGCCCGAGAGTCACCATGGAGCTTCGCCCTGCCACTGCCCTGGATGGACGTATTGGAGGCCAGGCACCCTGTAACCGCTACTTTGGTAACTATCAGGTTGCCAGCCATAAAATTCACTTTACCTCAATGGGGAGCAACAGAATGGCCTGTCCGCCACCATTGATGAACAGTGAAGCTGAGTATCTGGCAATGTTCCCAAAACTGGACAATATCACCATAAAAGAACATGGACTGGTATTGAACAGCGCAAGCGGTGACCAGGAACTGACCTACGTGACCGAATCAGCCAATGTGAGCGGTCAGATTACTGCCAGTGAAGGCACTTTTGCACCAGGCTCTGAAGTTATTGTGGTTCTGCAAGATAGCGCCATGCCCGATGACCCGGCTGGCATCATTGGCATTGAGCGAATCCGCGTAGGCAGGGCGGTGGATGTCGTGGATTATGTGGTCTACTATGCACCTGAGCTGGTGAAACCGGGCAGCAACTATGAGCTGTTGGCGGAAGTGATCCAGAATGGTCAGGTGATGTTTGCCACTGCGGTGAAGCCCTCTGTTCAGCTTAAGACTGCTCCGGCAAATCACTGAATCGTTTGCGGGTAAAGTGCGCCCTGTTAAGGTGCGCACTTCACTGCATCAAGCCATTTCCAGCACTTCTGACTCCTTCTCTGCCTTGATATGGTGCGGAGTCGGAGTGCCCATTTCGTCAACACAGACAAACACAATACGATCAACGACGATAATCACCTGTCTGTTGACCTTATTGCGTACCACACAACAGATGGTCAGTGAGGTCTTACCGGTACTGACTACTTCAATACCGAACTCCAGAATATCACCGCAGGCGGCTGAGCTGACAAAGTCGATTTCTGACATATATTTTGTCACCAGCAACTTGCCAGGGCCCATTTTGCAGGAAGCATAGATAGCGGCTTCCTCATCAATCCAGGCCAGCAGTGTGCCACCAAACAGTCGGTATGCAGGGTTGAGGTCACCGGGTTTTACCGCGCGGCGTGAAAAATACTTCATTCTGATGCTCCTTGCCTGGTTATTATGAAAACAGATTTATTGTGAATAATTTATATGACATTAATAAGGCAATTCTCACGCCATAAATAACGGACACTATTTTTGCTGGTGATAACAGCAGAGCCTTCACGGCAATGATATAATCCCCGCCCGCTTTTATTGCCGGACAGGCTCATGGTTAGAATAGGTCGCATGAACCACCTGAAGGTGGTCAATCTTCTGGATTTTGGTGCATTTCTTGACGGGGGGATGCTGGACGACATCCTGCTGCCCAAACGCTTTGTGCCACAAGGGTGCCAGGTTGGGGATGAGCTGGATGTTTTTATCTACCTGGACTCTGATGATGTCCCCATTGCGACGACACTCCGCCCCAAGGCTCAGGTAGGGCAATTCGCCTGCCTGAAAGTCACCGATACCAACCGTATTGGTGCTTTCCTTGACTGGAATATGCCAAAAGAGCTGCTGGTGCCTTTTAGTGAACAGAAAGAGCGCATGGTCAAAGACCAGTTTTATGTCGTGTATATCTATCAGGAACAGCAGAGCTATCGGATCGTTGCGTCGTCAAAAATAAGCAAGTTTCTGGCTACCATCTCGTCCAAAACACCCCATCGGTACAGTAATGGTCAGGCAGTTTCTCTGATGGTTTGTGACCGTACGGATATTGGCTATACGGCAATTGTCGAGAATAAATACCTTGGGGTTATTTTTGACCAGGATATTGACCAGCCAATCCGGATGGGCATGAAGTTTGACGGATTTATCAAACGGGTCCGGCCCGATCAGAAACTGGATTTATGCCTGAAAAAGCCCGGCTTTGATCAGCAGGAAATGAGCGACCTGGGTACGGTGATTGTTGCCAGGTTAAAGGCTGAGAAGGGCTTTTTGCCGTTTAATGACCGTACTGACCCTGCGATTATCAAAAGAGAATTTTCGGTCAGTAAACGGGTATTCAAAATGGCGATTGGTGGGCTATACAAAGAACGCCTGATTAGCATTGATGAAGATGGCATTCGTCTTTTATAAGCTTTGCAGGTATGCCGGAAAGAATTGGTCGGTGGCTAATGACAGGCACTTCCAGTAAACTGCTCCGGTTTTGCATTTCCCTTTTGCTCTCGTTCCGAGAGGTCAACATTTTCCAACTTAACAGGTGATCAAATGGGCAAATTTTATACCCAGACCAATCTTCAAATTGACGATAAACAGGCCTACCGGGTTTTCGACGGTAAAAAACAAGCCCGTCTCGGAACAGAAAAGAATCCTGCCGTTCTTACTGTGCAGACCGAAGAACGCCGGGCTGAGCTGGAACAAGAGTTTCTGGAGAATGGCTGGTTCTGCCAGATTCACGTGGATGAAGAAGCCGCAGAGGATATCTCTGCCCTGCAGTTGTTGAAGGATACGCCCAAAACTACGGTACTGGAAAAAATGCCGGGCCGGAATGATCCTTGCCCTTGTGGTAGCGGGAAAAAATATAAAAAGTGCTGCGCTTGATAGCCAGGGTCTATTAAGGGTTTGCTGCGAGCTCTATAGGCCCCCGGGTCAACCCCCCTTCAGATTTCTGGCAAAAACACCTGATAAGTAGAAAAAATTCTAATTCAGTCCATTATTAGTACTGACAGGTTATTTATAGAGCCATGTTGTCGATCTATTTTATATAAGTTTCCCACTTTCAAAAGCCACTTTTAGTGGCTTTTGTTTTATCAAACAGGTGGACCGAATATGAAAAGTCAGACGTTGGGTAGCAGCCTTCTGGTCGCCGGTACTTCCATTGGTGCAGGCATGCTGGCATTGCCGCTGGTGTCCGCACTGACCGGTCTGGTCTGGGGCGTATTCCTGATGTTTTTGATGTGGGGGTTATCAACCTACGGCGGTCTGTTAATTGCCGAGGCCTGCAGGGCCTGCCCGGAAGCAGAGAATCTCCATGGCGTTATGGGGCGTTTAATGGGGCCGGTTGGTCAGGGTATTGCCGTCGTCGCCATGCTGTTTCTCTATTATTCCCTGTGCGCAGCTTACATTTCCGGTGGTGCCAACGTGCTGGGCAGCCTGCTGGCCAAAGAGGGGATTCACCTGCCTTTTCGCATCACGGCAACGGTGGTGGTGTTGCTGGTTGCCATTCTGGTGGTGACCGGTACCCGGGTGGTTGATGTGGCCAACCGGGTGATGTTCGCACTGATGCTGGCCCTGCTGCTGTATATCGTGGTGTCACTGTTGCCCGAGGTCAGTTTGAGTAATCTTGGGTTGGAGAACAGTACCCCTGGCATTTTATTCGCGGCGCTGCCGGTGTTATATACCTCATTTGGCTATCACTGTGCGGTACCCACCGTGGTTCAGTATGTGCAGGGAAAACCCCGGCGGTTTCGCTATGCCCTGATTGGTGGCAGTGCCCTTCCGTTCAGCATTTACGTGATCTGGATGGCGGTGGTGATTGGTGTGGTTTCCTCTGCGGTGGTGGTGACCATGGCACACCGTCCGGACGGTGTAACATCGCTGATGGATGCCATAGGCAACCATTCCGGAACATCCAGTTTTGATTATATGATCAGTGCCTTTGCTGCCTTTGCCCTGGGCACGTCATTCCTGGGTGTGGCTCTTGGGTTATTTGACTATCTGGCAGAAGTGTTTGGTCGCTCTCACGGTATTTGGGGGCGTATCGAAACCATCACACTCACGCTATTGATTCCGCTGCTGGCGGCTATTTTTATGCCGGGGAGTTTTGTCACTGCCCTGGGTTACGCCGCTGTGGCCCTGGTGATTCTGGCGGTATTTATTCCCGTGGCCCTGGTCTGGAAGGTTCGCAAGCTCCATATGGAAGAACCCTATCAAGTGGCTGGTGGTATTCCGGCCCTGGCCATTGCCATTATTGCGGGACTTTTGGTGATCGTTGCCCAGTTTGGGGTGATTGGTGGTGTGTTGCCTTCTATTGGCTAAAAGGCTTTCTGAGAATAGACTCACTATTTCAGTAGCCCCGGACAGCCTCCTGCCGTGGTCAATTGGATCAAGAAGCAACTCGGAATCGTTCAGGAAGAGCAAAGAATGTCGGATGGATGTTGGTCGGTTTACATTATTCTTGCCAGTGATAGCAGCCTTTATACTGGCATCACCACGGATATTGAACGGCGCTGGCGTCAGCATTGCGGTACTGCTGGGGGAGCCAGGTATTTCAGGGGGCGGAAGCCACAGCAGTTGGTCTATCTGGAAGGTAATCATGACCGTTCTTCGGCCAGCCGACGGGAAGCGGCCATCAAAAAGCTGACTCGCCCTCAAAAGCTGAGTTTGCTTGCCTCACCGGAAAATTGCTGTGATCTTTGGACCGTAAAGCTGGTTAATACCAATCACTAAGGCATTGCCCCTGAAAAACTTCCTCTTTTTGCCACGGAGACACGGAGTCACAGAGGAAAAGATTTTTCTTTCTCTCCGTGCCTCCGTGGCAGGATTTGCATCTCGTTCCCACGTAGAGCGAGGGTGTGCATTGTATGGGGACTAGCGCTTTCCTGCACTAGCGTCCCGATCAGCTCATGGCTTTTTAGCACAAAAAGAAGCATAAATTATCATTTTTGGTTCAAGGTTGAACGTTTAGATAGTATGATCCTCAGAAATAGATGAAGCAAAAAGGATTTTTGTAAGACACCTGCCTCATAAAAAGCAGGCCAGGGAAATATAACTGTTTCATCGCCTTCCGATAACAACAAAAAATAAGTATGAGGTGTTCATGGAAGCCAGTTTTTGGGATGGCAAACGCGCCCCAGGCATTGCAGACCAAATTGATCTTGAAAAGTTCAAAAACCTGGGCGAAGTCATTGAACATGCAGTCCATCAATACGGCGACCGGCCAGCCTACACCAGCATGGGCAAAACGGTTACCTACAACGAAATCGATCAGCTAAGCACCCGGTTTGCTGCCTATCTCCAGAACCATACGACACTGAAGCCCGGTGACAGTATTGCTATTCAGCTGCCGAACCTTATTCAGTACCCCATCGTCGCTTATGGCGCAATCAAGGCTGGTCTGGTTATTGTTAATACCAACCCGCTCTACACCGCCAGGGAGATGAAACATCAGTTTACCGACTCAGGAGCCAGGGCGCTGGTCTGCCTCAATGTGGTTGGCCACCTGGTGGAGGAAATTATTCAGGATACGCCCATCAAGCACCTGATTGTCACTGAGCTGGCCGACCTGCTGCCCTGGCCGAAGCGGTCACTGATTAATCTGGCGGTAAAGCACGTCAAGAAGATGGTTCCCTCTTACCAGCTGCCCCAGGCGCTGAGTTTCAATCAGGCCATGAAGCTTGGGGAAAAATCCCGGTACAGCAAACCGCTGCCGGCCAATCCTGATGATGTGGCGGTGTTGCAGTATACCGGTGGCACCACCGGCGTGGCCAAAGGCGCTATGCTGACTCAGCGTAGCCTGGTCAGTAATGTACTGCAGACTGCCGGTACGTTGTCTCAGACCGATGATAATGGTGTGCCGCTGTCAAAGCCCGAAGGCAATACCGCAGTTGCGCCCCTGCCTCTTTATCATATCTACGCGTTCACCGTGCATCTGATGGCATTCTTCCATCAGGGTGGACACAGCATTTTGATTGCCAACCCACGGGATATGGATACGTTTGTCAAGTCCCTGAAGCCCCACAAGGTGAATATCTTCATCGGCCTGAACACACTGTTTGTTGGCTTGATGAATCACCCGGAATTTAAAGACCTGGACTTTTCCGAACTGCAGTCAACCATGTCCGGTGGTACTGCCTTGCAGGCGGCGGTTGCCAACCGCTGGCAAACGATCACGGGATGTTCGATTTCCGAGGGTTATGGCCTCTCTGAAACCTCGCCCGTGGTATCCCTGAACCCTGCAGGCAGTTACGCCAGGCTGGGCACTGTCGGCTTGCCAATGTCCGGCACGGCCCTGAAGACCATTGATGATGAGGGCAATGAGCTGCCATTGGGAGAGCGTGGGGAACTCTGTGTCAAAGGCCCGCAGGTGATGAAAGGCTATTGGCAGCGCCCGGAAGCAACGGCAGAAGTGATTGACAGCGAAGGCTGGTTTAAAACCGGAGACGTGGCCATTATCGATGAACAGGGTTATGTGCAAATCGTCGACCGGGTTAAGGATATGGTGCTGGTCTCAGGCTTTAACGTGTACCCCAACGAAGTGGAAGATGTGGTTTCCAAGCACGATAAAGTGCAGAACTGTGCCGTTATTGGTGTACCCGATAAGAAAACCGGCGAGGCAGTCAAACTCTTTATCATTCCACAAGACAAGAGCTTAACGGCGGAGGAGGTCAAGGAGTACTGCCGACTGAACCTGACCGCCTATAAAGTGCCGAAGCAGGTTGAATTCAGGGATGTTCTGCCAATGACGCCAGTGGGTAAAATTTTGCGGAAAGATCTTCGCGCCGAGGAAATGAAGAAGCACGAAACGGTTGCCTGATTTTTGCGCATCAGCAAGGCCCCGGTACGTTCCGGGGCTTTGTAATTAAACTGACTTTTAATATGCTTGAAACTTATTGCTTCAATCCATTGATTCAGTTTCAGCCAGAATTCCGTTTTTTTGGCGTATTTTTGAATATGAATTAAACTCAGTAATCAGGCTTTCATGAAGTAAGCAGGCGGCCACTTTTTGTTTTTTACCTGAAATGCGAGTAAATGATTATGTTGGCAGTGTTTTGATCAGTATTCTGGCTTTAATTAATCTTCCCTGTTTCATGCTGCTGATTTCTACCTTAACTGTTAACCTTTGCTGACTCCCCAAACCATGTGATGAGGAACCTGATTCTTCGTATTACCTTATGATTCATAGCTTCGTTGTAATGTAATTGGCCGTTACGCTTAACGATGTCTGAAAACACATTTTTGCGAGGTGATGGGAAAATATGCTCATTTTTTATCAACAATGCACGGGCTTTTGTCTATTTACAGGCAGAATTGTCAATGTTAAGTTTTTTACCAATTTTAAACCCTGCGTTTAATGGATCCTTTGATTTACCAGATTGGTTCAAACCATGAATATTTTTGATGAAGCTCTCGGTGTTCTGAAGTCTAAAGTTCAGGTGCGCAAGCTCTTTCACGATATGCACGCTGAAGACCTTCAGCGCGTCATCGGTCGCATTGAAGCCATTTACGAAGAAAAGGTGATGGCTCAAATGGAGGTTGAAGAGGAGCAGGCCCGCAAAAAAGAGGCGCTGGATGCGGTGGTTAAACAGATGAAAGAGCTGGGTCTCTCCCTGGGTGATATCAAAGACCTGTCAGAAGAGAAAAGCAGTGGTGGCCGTAAAGGAAAAACACGCCAGCGTTATTTGTTTCGCTACGAAGCCGTTGATGGTTCATCAGTGGATTGGGAAGGGGCAACAACCGGACGTATTCCTGCGGACTTCTCAGACTATCTTGAGCGAACCGGTAAAAATCGCAAGGCCTGTATCGTTTCTGAACTCTGATTGTTTAAATCCTTGCTGAAAAAAGAGCTTCTTACGTTAGACATTAAGCATCTTCTATTTAAGTGGTTCTGTGTTTGAACCACAAAGGCACAGAGGAAAAGAAAAGCTTTTCTTAGTGTCTTTGTGCCTTTGTGGTTCCAATGCAAAACCAGCAACACCGATCAACCAACCGCCAGCACCCCTCGTCAGACCCAGGGGCAGGTTGGTTTCACTCCTGCCTACCTGGTTTGCCTGAGCCTTTTATCAATCATCTCCTTCAGAACATTTTCCTGGTTAAACCCCCTAACCACTTCATCGGGGAACACCAGTGCCGGAGTACCGGTAATGCCCAGCCTCTGGGCCAGCATGATATTACGGTCCAGCTGTTTGTAAATCTCATCATCTACTACAGCGTTTTTCAGAGCCTCCAGATCCAGCCCCTGTTTTCTGACAATACTGGCAATGGAATCCGAGTCATGCCGGGCGTGATGAGACATCAATTCTTTATGCAGCGCAAGATAGGCGTCATTCCCTTCAGCCCTGGCTGCTAATAAGAGCGCAGCCGCCTCTCTTGAACTTGGCCCGAGGATGGGCATGTCTTTATAGATAATTTTCAGGTCAGGGTAACTGTTGACCAGCACTTCCAGAATCGGGTCCTGCCGTTTGCAAAATCCACAGTTCACATCACCAAAGTAGGCAATGGTCAGTTTGGGGGTTGAGGAACCGGCAAAGGGATCATCACCGTGAAAAAGCTCAGCCATATTGCTGGTGAGCACCGAGTTTTGCGCCTGTGATTTGGCTAACTCCTCCCGTTTTTTCAACTCATTGACAACATCGATAAAAATTTCAGGGTTTTCCATCAGGGCTTCACGCACCAGCTCTTTGACCTGTTGTTGCTGTTCCCGGTCCAGCGGTGCGGCCTGACTGCTGATTGGCAGGATAAGTGCGGTAGCGGCAATGGCCAGCAGCTTTTTCATGGTTCACGTCCAATGTAATGTTCAGGATTGTTTTTTACCATCATACCGGTTTGACGGGCGGTAATGGAATGCAGTCGCCATTGGTTAAGGCAATAATCTTGTAAATATTGCTATTTTTATTCTGCTTATTTATTAATCACTGCCTTCGCTGATCAAAAAAGCCGGGATTTCGGAAAAAGATGATCCAGATCAAAGTACATCGGGTACAGCCTGCGTATGGTTTTTATAGGGATAGCTTGAAGAGACCGCTTGAAGGCGTAGCGTCAAGACCGCTGGAGTACCCGAAAGAACAGATTATCGGTATCAGCCAGTGAGATAGGAGAAGCCAAATATACTTCATCTCAGGTGTTGTATTGGCGTCTCAGGCATTTGCCAGAAAAACGTACTAACCTGCTAAATGATCGCTGCCGGGGCCGATAACAACAGTTCCTTAAAAACACACGTAAAGGACTGAAACAATGAAAGTAATTGCTGTTGCTGTAGCGGGAATGTTATTGGCCGGTGCTGTTCAGGCTGCGGATAAAGCGGAAGATCTTCAGAAACAGGGTATGGTCTGTTACTCAATGGGCCAGGTCAATTCCGAAAGACAATCCGGTGGACGTGGAATGGCTCCGGACCTTACTGTCAATATTGCTCCGACTTTTTATATCACCAGTGACCGTGACTATAAAGCCTGCCGTAAGATGGCGGCGGAAAAGGGCGCTCATGTGATTATTGATCCGAATGCTTGATTTTTTGGTTGAATCGCAAGGGCTTAAGGTGCTGAGTGAAAATGATCTCTTGGTATTGTAGGCCAGCGTTTAGGTTCTGACCTTGTTCCCACGGGGCTCCGTGGGAATGCCTGCCACAAGCTTCCTGCCAACTACCTGCGAGAAGAATATCTGCTGACTTCCGTATGTATTTCCACGCAAATGATGATGGGAACGATTGATTCAGACTCTTACATGTGCTGTTTCTTAGTTGATTCTGATTTTGTTGAGGAGTTTTCCATCGGTGGGAGCTTCTTGGAAGGACATTTAGCAGGTATGCATTCCCACACCGGAGTGTGGGAAAGAGATCATGAATTAACCATTTTCGCCTTAACCACCCTGCTGTTGACCACCCTGCTGTTGACCACCCTGCTGTTGAGCAGCCGCATCTTGGCAGCCATCAATAAAGTTACCACAATTTGAACCATTAACGCCCTCAATTGCCCACTGCATAACACCACCGACTGTGTTCGGTGTTAAAGTAACGTTGTCATTATTACCATCACCGGTGAAATCACCAGCATCTACAGTGATAACACCATTTGCTACGGCAGTTACCTGGCCAGCAACAACAGGGATCCCTTCGTTTCCTGCATCACAGGCATTCAGTACACCACTATTTGTCTGAGAACAAATTGCAATAGCTGTTCGATAGGCAGCGGCTTCTGCAATAGCAGAAGTGGCAGTCGCACCTCTTGTGTAGTTCTGATACTGCGGAATAGCCACAGCCGCCAAAATACCAATGATCGCCACAACGATCATCAATTCGATCAGCGTAAAACCCTGTTGTTTTTTCACTTTTTCTGTCCCCCGGGAACATCATTTATAGTTTTTTTAGCATGCATCTTCATACAAGACATGCGTCTTTTAACCACCCTACCCTGGGTACATCGTCCTTTCTCAGTGTGTATTCCGCTAAAAGCTTATGGTTATCATCTGTATAGCTACGCAGAACACGAAAAAAGTAACATGGTTTGATATGTGTCACAATACTAAAACCAGAGATTTGCTAAGCGTGGCTTTTGTAGATCGCTCCCCTTGCGAGCCGACACCTGCTCCAACCCCCAAACTCCGTTTGTCCTGAGTGGAGCCGAAGGGCGTAAGCTCCATGCCCTGAATAAAGACCAATGGCACTGACTTAAGAGTGAAAGCTTTGCCATACGCAGGCTTTAAGGCACCCTACGATTTGAACCACAAAGCACACAAAGAGCACAAAGGAAAAGAAAAGCTCTTCTTAGTGCTCTTTGTGTACTTTGTGGTTCCAATTCAAACCTCTCAACCTGTATCAATCCCCATGTTTACGGGGCTTTTAAGCTTAAGTCAGTGCCATTGGAATAAAGACTGTGCCAATCACCCTTCGACTCCGCTCAGGGTGAACGGAGATTGTACACATCAAACTCATCGAATTGATGCACTAATCCCCATCACTCGAATTAAAACCCAAAGGCACCTGAAGCCTGCCCGCCGTTGTGACAATCTGCTGGCTAAGTGCGTTAATTTGCTCTTTCAGCTGGTAAAGCTCTTCAATTCTTCCCTGTTCAATCGCAGTGGTGAAATCATAAGGCAGGTGTTGCATGGCTAATAAGAGACGATCCAGCACCTCAACAATGCCTTGCCACAACTCAGCCTGTTCCTGATTAACGGATTGTTCAATGGCCAGGGCAACCAGCGAATCAGCAGTTGCAAGCACCGTCCGGATATTTTCCAGCGACTGTTGGCTGCGCCAGGATTCCGCCAGAAAAAGGTTGGTGCGATGTTTCCCCAGGGGCAGGGCCAGCTCTTTTTTCAGCCGTGAAGTCTGGGCATCCAGGCTGTTCAGCACCCAGCCATTCAGGCCCAGGGCATGTTGGCCCCGCTCCATTGCCATTAACTTGAGGGAGTAGTTACCGGACTTTTCCCAGTTCTGCTGCAACTCCATGCTATTGGCAAACAGAGCTTCCGTGTTTTCCATCAGAAACTGGCAATACTCGGTTTTCTTCAGGGCCAGGGCATCATTGGCCCGGGAATCAAAGAGCAGGTATTCGGAAGCGGAAAGCCCCTGGAGAATAACGCTGTCTGACAATAATGGCACAGGGGCTGCACTTTTGAGCCGTGCTTCAACTTTGCGGCCGGTCAGATTTTTCTTATCTGGCCAGAACTGAAAACGCCAGCCTTCCATATTCTCTTCCAGCATCAGTTGGCTCACCGCTTCCGCTGACTGCCAGCTTAACATGGTCGTACGCCACTGTTGCTGGAGGAGCCCGAAGTTTTTGTTATCCGGATTAAGGCAGAACTCCGAGGCAAGGTTTCTCAGGTTCGATGCCTCAGAAACCAGACTGGTATAACGTGGCTGGATCTGGTCTTCCAGCAAGACGGTCATGGGCGAACGGGATAAATCCGGTGTTTCTGGGAAAAACTGATCGCACCCGCTCAAGCCCACCGACAGCATGATCAGTTTCAGGTATTTGTTCATAAGTTATGAACTGCCCGCTCTAAGGAAGAAGGCTGTCAGGAAGCGGTTGCCGTCAGGCGATGCGCCCACTTGGTTTTTGCTGCCAGCTGCATATCCACCACTTCGTCACTTTCATCGACGATTTCGCGGCCAAGCAGTGTTTCAATCATGTCTTCCAGTGTCACGATACCACGGATATCGCCATATTCGGTGACCACCATGGCGATATGGCTGCGTTTTTCCAGGAACGTTGCCATCAGTTTTGGCAGCGGTTCTCTTTCCAGCACGGCAATAATCGGACGTTTCAGGCTTTCCAGTCTGGTACTGCCGCCTTCCCGAAGGTGGGAAAGCAAAATGTCATTTCTCATGACAAAGCCGTTGATATCGTCCGGGTCTTCACCGTACACAGGGATACGAGAGAAGCTGGAACCGGTGAACTCCTTCATATAAGCATCAGTGGTGGTAGATTCTGGCAATGAAAACAGCACTGAGCGAGGCGTCATGATTTCCACAATCTGGAGATCACGAAACTTCAGCATGTTTTTCATCAGCTCAGACTCGACACCCTGAAGTGCACCAACCTGAAAGCCAAGGTCGGCCATCGCCTGAATTTCATCACGCAGAAAGGGGTTAGTTTTGTCTTTTGGACTCAGCTTACTGGTCAGTAACTCGGTGATCCAGATAATGGGCAGTAGCAGCTTAACCATAAAGCGCACACCAACAGCCATGACCGGAACCAGGGATTGCCACCAGGACGCACCAATGGTTTTTGGAATAATTTCAGACAGCACCAGGATCAGTAAGGTCAGCACCGCAGAAAAAACACCAACAGCGGCATCACCAAAGACTTTCGCTGCCTGGGCACCCGCACTTGCCGCACCAATGGTATGAGCAATGGTATTCAGGGTGAGAATAGCGGCCAGCGGGCGGTCAATATGATCGTGCAGCTCACGGACAATCTTTGCCCATTTGCTGTTTTTCTGCTCAAGACTAACCACATAGGCCGGGGAAATACTGAGTAGGACGGCTTCAAACACCGAACAAATAAAGGACACCGCAATAGCGATGACAACATACGCAACAAGCGTAACCACGCATGGCTCCAAAGGTAGTCAAGGGAATGCTATTCTAGCCTGAGAATTTAATCTTTGGCGATAGAAATTTCCGAATATTACATTGAGCCGAAATTCCGGTTGCTCGCTACCGGGGTGCTACATCTGCATACATATTAAGGTACCACGATCTGTAAGTGTTGAAATTTGCGGGATTCGCTCACTCACCACCGCATCCACCACCATCACCGCCACCGCCATCGCAGCCAAAGTCACCACCACCATAACTGCTATCGCAGTATCCGCCGTGACTACCCATGAGAACTGCAGGATAATATGTGTCTGTATATGTGACATGCGGTGAGTCTGAGTCTGAGTCGGAGTCGGGACGGGGGAAACGGATTATCGTGTCTGGTTGCCTGGTGACCATTCTGGAATTAATGGAAGTGTTTTGATGATTTTGGGTATCGTCCTGACCTTTGCAACAAAAGGCAAGGAAGGTCGCCGCTGTTGCAGTGCCGACAACTGCTCCTCCGGCCGCACCCACTACGATACCACAAACTACTGCCTCGCCAGTTGTTAATGTCGCAATTTCAACGCCAAGGCCGGCGAACAAACCGCCAACTCCACCAAAGAATGCACCCATCCCGGCTGAACATGGCCAGCACTCCCGGCAGTCGGGGCGAAGTAACGTGTAATCAAGACAAGATCGCATCGAGTCCATAATATTCTCCTTAATCAGTTTTCTTTGCTGGTAGTTCAGACAGTTTTTTTTCCTGAAAAGTTTCAACAACGGTTTTTCAGGTGTGCATAAGTTGTTAGCCAGTAATTTAAGGCGTGTTCTACCTGCTTTGGTCAGCCAATGGGCGGTGATCAATGGATGGTGACGTAAAGATACGGAACATTCTTGCGAAATTGTGGTCAGAACTTATGGATCATTTGGCCAACTTCTGACTGGGGAAGACTTACGAATATGAATGCTTTCGAAAGAATTTCCGGTTTATTCCCTGGTGGAATCTTACCCTCCAGTCCTCCGGCTGTTGGCGATCAATCATCAAGTGAAGAGTTACCTGATGAATATACTCCATTTCTTCAGAAGTCACCGGAAGATGATACCTCTTCCGGTTTACCAGGCAGTGAAAGACGGCCAATTCATAGCTTTGATATTGCCGCAACGAAAAAAAAGAGAGCTGATACCGCCAACCCGGTGAAGTTTGACTGTGTCATCATGCCGCCTGATGATCACGTAGATGTACTTTTGGACAGGCTGTCTACCTTTGAGTACCAACGTGCACAAAATGGAGAGGTCGGTGCTGAGATTCACCTGATACAAAGTTTTGAAGATTTGTCCAGGGACAACCTGCGCCAGCGTATTCATCTGGAAGTTGGTGGCAAATGCCAGCGTTCACCGGGCAAGCTATTTGACAACAGTCGTCCGATCCGGTTGGTGGTTGATTTACAGAAGATGCACCCCAGCGATACCGTGGCACTCAATGACCTGCTTGACCCGGAAAGCCCTGCGTTAAATAAAATCAGATTAGGCAGTCATGTCGAGATACTGGTCCTGGTGCAAAAAAAACAGCTTCATACCGGTAATACCTTTTCATTGGGAGCCGATACCTGTCGGCGCATAAACCGGGTAGACAATACCTGGGATTATCAGAAAAAGCTGGCATCCCTCACCAGCGTTCCTGAAGCACACCCTTCTATTCTTGATATCTCTCCCTGCGCCCCGGATGAAAATAACCCGTCACATGAAAATGAAAAGTGCTCCATTAATTTGTGTCACGGCAGTGTTCCCTGGCGGCCAACACTGCTCGGGAGCTACGGTGTGAAGGCAGATCATGGATTCGGCTGGGAGGCGGGAGTCATTGAGAGAGAGGTACCAAAAAAACTGTGGATAACCGATGCCCCCGAAGAGGATCCGGCATTTACCCAGGCTCTGCGTAATATAAAAATCACGCGGGAAATCGAAGTGCAGGGCGAAAAACTGTCACTGCCTGAAGAGATGTTCTTCCGGGTCAGACAATCCGGGGGGGAAGACAGGTCCCGGCTCCTTGGCAGTATCAGGCTTGCTGCTAATATCCCTGATGGTCCGCTCATCACCATCAATTCCGCTAATGTGAAAAGCTGGCTGAGCACCGTGGGGATTAACGACAAAGGAGAGAGTTGCGAGCACCACCCTCTGGAAGAAGCCATTCAGGCAGGAGGGTCAATAGTGGTGACCTCTTCATTGCAGGAGGCGCAGTGGACACAATTACTCCATCGGCTCACAACGCTGATGGAAGCTAAAGAAACGAAAGTCCCGCTGACATTGCTCGAAACCAGGCAACCCGACTCTTTATTTCCTGCCAGGCCTGACAGTTCGCCTCAATTAGCTGGTGAAGCATTTGAGCAAATGATCCGGATCCTGCGCAGTGAGGATCACGAAGGTCTGGTGAATGATCTGTTCAACAGGCACCCGGAGGCTGAGATTGTCCGTGTCAATCCTGAAACGACCCTGACACAGCTGGTTAACAACCCACATATAACCTCTGAAGCCAGATATCAATACGGATTCCGCTGGTCCGGCCTGATGAAGGCTTTGCAGTCAAATAAACCGGTTATCTTGTGTGGCCTGGAGCAAAATCCCAGGTTGCAGCTTGAGCTGGAAACCCTGCTTTTGAAACCGGGCCACTTCTTTGTCAACGGCAGTAAAGAGCAGATACCGGCGGATTCCAGAATTTACCTGGTATGGCCTGAAGGTGTCAGAACGGAATCGCTGGTATGGCACAGTGCTATTGCCCGGGAAGTTGCCGTGACTCCGCCGGTTCCTGAACACTCCCAAGCCTGGAATGAGCTGAAAGAGGGGCTGGAAAAACTGCACAGTGCGTTAAGGACGCTGCCGGAAAGGTTTGCCACTATTAATTGGCCAGCGTTATCGGATGCCCTGGTGCAATCGGTACTCGACGAAGCCAATGCCATCGTCACGGAGGAAGGCGGCACCGAAGCACTTCCTGTCCACTACCGCAAAGCCATTGCCACATTGGTGACACATGTCGCCAGGAAAGAAAAACAAGTCAGAGCGTTCGCAAAGTCAATTACCCGGCAAATATGGCCCGACCACAATGGCTATTGGGTGGATATTGATAAACTGACCGCTGTTCTTGGGGATGGTCACCTGATCAACAGTGCCTATATTACCAGCAACGGATGGGAGCTGGTTGATATGTTCGGAGAGGGATTTTTCTCACACCCTGAGCCAATGGCGCTTGATTATAACCAGCCTGGCCACAGGAAAACACTGATCGCGCTTCTATGTCGCCACGCCCCCAAAGTTTACCAGCGAGCGCTGAAAAAAAGGCTTGGGTGTGATGATGAGCTCTTGAATACACTGCCTGAGGCGACTTACCGCTCATCCGTAATTACCCGGATTCTGAACAATGCCCTTTACGCCGGCTGGGATTTTCGGAAGCAACAGAGTAGTCCGGTTCAGACGCGACTGGACAACCTCTCCACCAGTATTCTGAGAATCCAGCAGAATGCCTCCGCAAACCAGCAGCGAAATTTGATCCGCAGCCTGCTGGAACGGCAATTTATTAATGCCAGTGATGATGATCCGTCAGTGCTGGAGCAAATACTCTCAAAACGCATATCCCAGCACAGCAGGGGCCTCAGGAGACTGGCCCGACTGAAGCGACGAATCCGTGGCAATAAATTGATCACCCTTGAGGGCACCACCGGTACGGGCAAAAGCTATCTCGCCCATCAGGCGGCAAAATCGTCAGGTCCCACGTTTACCCTGACGATTGGCCCCGGCGCAGAAGAGAGCCATCTCCTCAAGCGGTGGGTCTGGCAACATCAGGGTGATGACCGTGGGATGACAGAGCAGGCGGGAATTATCCTGAAATGGGCCAGAACAGAGCCCGGACCTGGTGAGATGGTGACCCTGGTGGTGGATGAGGCAAATCTTGCCGCCAACCTTCTGGATAACGTGCTGGCCGGTATCTGGTCGGCAAATCCCCATATATTCTGTGGTTCCGAAAGAGTGGATATTTCACCCCAACACCGGGTTGTGTTCACCTGTAATCCCGGTGCCTACTCCGGTCGCAGTGAGCAAACGGTCCTGCAGGATCGGGGTATAAGGGTTCACTATCCCGCTTTAAGCCCGGAGTTCCTGAAAGAACAGGTGGTCTTGCCGACACTGAACAGAATATTTCATGGGACCTCTTTGACAGGGCTTGATGACGCTGCGGCCCGGCAGACTGCCGACACGGTGATGGAGCTGCAAAAGCAACTGAAACTGCTGCTGCCGGACCGGGTCTTCAGCCCCCGGGATCTCACCGATGTCTGTGGCTGGATGGCCTGTCAGCTCCATTACACTGCCAGGCGTGTCACGCAAACCCGGCTTGATGATATGGTCTGGAACGGGTTTAACAGTGTCATCGCTCACTCACTGAATAAGCAGACTCAAGCGTCTTACCAGATTTTAAAGCTGTGGTTTGAGCACCGCTATGAGGCCCGCAAACTGCCAACCACCGTGACAGGATACGACCTGCGTCTTGATCAGCTTTACGAAAAATTCTGTCACTACGTTAACCGGGCAAAACCTGAATTTGATACATCATCACAGTCCGTTAAATCATTAATGCAGACGCTGGCCCAGGATCTTGATCGTCTCCGTCTTGAGCATGAAAGTGGTGTTCGCCATTCAGGGCGCAGGGCGACACTGGTTGAAGGCCCCGCCGGCAGAGGCAAGGACGCAACATTGAAGTTGCTGCTGGATATGTGGGATGACAGTGATGAAACGAGCAGGCCCACCGACGTTCGTTATTTCAATGCCGGAGACTGTGACTGGGCTGAACTGAAGCAAGCCATCAGGGAAGCCCAGCAGGAAGGTACGGTTCTGGTGGTTTCAGAATTGAACATGATCAGCAGTGCCGACCTTGAAGGTGAGCTCAATGATGTACTGACCGAGCCTTGCACGCCCGGCTTCCACCTTTTTGCCACCACCAACCCACCGGAATACAGCGGGCGCAGCGCATTTTCACCGGCACTTAATGATCGTTTCCGGATTATCAGAATCGATGATTACAATGAGCAGGAGCTGGGCAAGATTGCCCGGCAATTATTACCCCCGGAAAACCCGGATCAAACCGCTGAGCATATTGCCGCCCTGCATTGTTACGTTTACCAACGGTTAAAAAAATCCGGGCAGGCGCTGTTCCCGGTTTGCCGTGATCTGCAAAATCTTGCGGCAGCAGTCACGCCTCAATCGGATTTAATCGCATTATTCTGTCAGCATTACTTCCTCTATATGGAAGCCGGAAAAATCTCCAAAGAGGAGGTTGCTGGTTTCCTTCGGGATTCAACGCCAGAGCAACCAGCACCTGTCGATGGCCATCGTTACGATCACGGGTTATGCCGCTGGCTTTTTCAAACCATTCCCGACCTGGACAGACCAATATTTATCCAGCGCTCAACATCCGGTGGTTTTGGTGTTACGCCGACGCGGGAACTCGTTATTGATGAGAAACTGTCGGATAGCGATGCCAGGGCAGAAATTATCAAGCGGGCTGCCCAGTGGTTATGGCGGCAAGAGACCGGCCTGCCAGATGATCTGGAAGTAGGTGGTGATAATCAGAGCAGGGCGCTCTATGTTATGCAGCAGCGACAGTGGTTTCGTGCACGCATAAAAGGCAGCGACGTTCTCCCTTCGGAGGTATTTAAGCTCAGTGGCTGGGAGTCTGGTCCTGCCGAGTCGCAGGTTTCAGCCGGGCACATGGATGCTCTGAGGTACCTGAATGGGTACCGACACATTTTTTCAGAAAGAGAGATCTGGGAACGCTTATTGCGCGGGGACCTGCAAGTGGACATCGACAAGCCAGTGTCAGTCTGGGAGGCTTATCTGAAGCCTGCCTGTCTGCCGGTTGCGGTGGTTTGCTGTCTTCCCGTTCTTGCCATTGCACAGTGTTTGCCTTACTTGAGTCGAACAGCTGGCGAGAAACTTGATGGTAATGTTTCGTCTCTTCTTAGAGAGCAGCCCCGGCAACGTGGGGTTAGGAGATATAGTGGGGGTGGCTACCAATCCATAGAAACCAGAGCGGTCATTGGATGTTTCGGGTCTGAATCCGGGCCCATAAGGAAGGAAAGGACATTCTACGGTCAGGACATCAGGAGTTATCGGTTAAATTTCATTGATTATAAAGTGACCGATAATGGCAATATTTACAGGAACAAATGGAAACCCGAAAAGAGAGATTTAATCAGGGTCTTTCCTGAGGCAATGAATCCACCATCGGCAAATAATAATGTTCGACTGCATCCGGGAGAAACTTATGGGTGTCACACGATCAAAGTCGGACCAAACCATAAATTATTTCCTCTGCCCAGCAGATTCCCCAGGGAGGAGATAACGGAACTTCGAACGGAGCCGGTGCGGGCTCACCAGGTATTCCTGGATAACTATACTGGCCAGCACTGGATTCAGTTTTCAGGTTTAATAAATCGCAGTATTCATGTTCACTATAAACTGAGCAAAAAATTTAGTGGCGCTGGTCTGCTTGAAAAAGCTGATGTTAATAAAGTGCATGATACTCAACCAGTAGACACTCAGAAACAAGACAAATGCTGTTGCCTCCCGGGAGAACTGTTCAAACCCCATGGTCATAATCAGCGTGATGACCTGATCTCCTCCCCACAGGGCAACCATTGTCCGGAACCGATCAGGCATCGCGTCGATGTCCTGTTCAATACGGTGCGGGCAGCTGCACAAGCCCCCATAACAATGCTGACCGATAATCAGCAGTTGGTACTGGATATTATCAACGCAACGGATGATCAGGGGCGAATTGCCGCAGCAGTGGAATATTGTCGTCAGTTTGACACTCAAAGTAACCTTGAGATCAAAGATGATTTGGCACAGACTCTTCTCTCTGAGGCTGTTGGCTCTTGCAGGCACCGTGCACCTGTTTTCAAGTTTATTCTGCAATATTTTGGTATCACCTGCCGTATTGTTATAAGTGAGATCCATGACTGGGCAGAAGTCTGGAATGGCCATGATTGGGAAACCTATGATTTGGGAGGTGCTTATTCGGAAGAGGATACTCATGGCCACAACCCTTACTTTCCAAAAATTGATGTTCATGATTTCGCAGCGCGGGAGACTGACAAGAACTCCCTTACTGCTTTAGCCCCCGAGGTAATAGGGCATTTCAAAAAAGCCAATCTGGAAGGCTTTAGTCAGGGATGTGAGCGCTTGTCAACCTGCAAACAATATGGCAGCTCCTTCATCGAAGAACAAAGCCTGGTTGAAGAGTCATTATTGGCTGGCTTGAATCAAATGGCTGAGTCGGGTTCAGATGACTGCAGGCAGGTTTTGGAACATATTGATCATTGTCAAAATCAACTTGATGCACCGTCTCGCGACCATCATCCTCCGAGGAAAATGTGGGGTTTCCTTGAATCAGTACTGACTAATCACTTGAAGCACTGTATTGAAAAAAAAGTGACCAATATCGGATGGTGTTCTGTTTTGGCTGCCTTTATTGTCCAAAAAAAGTGGATTGAACCTAAAGTAGTACAACCATTTAATCTCTTTCTAAATCTCAAACAATGGCGCTGGATCGAAGCAAATGTCCCATCGTTGGGAATGCTTGCCAACCAGAATATTGAAAATTGGTATAACCTCTGGAAACACAATGAACGCCCTTTCATTTTCTCGAGTCGTTATAACGAACAGCTCAACGAGATGGTGACAGAGATAGATGAAGACACCATGCCCACCGGGTGCTCGGAAACCTTTGAAACGTTGCTGGGCGCTTCAGCCAAAATTGAGCAGTGGACTGATCAGCCAGAAGATGGAATACCCGATATCAGTCGCCTTCTCCATGGAATCCCTGCCTACAGAAAAGTGACCTCAAGCCAGTCCCAGGTGGGTAAGCCACTCTTCCTTATGACCAATGGCTTTATCGATACCCGTAACCAGCCGGAAGAGACTCAAACCCGTTTTGCACACTATCTTTACAAGCGTGCCCAATCTTTGAAGGCACCCATGAGCATTGGTCTGGCCGGAAGAGAGGGTTTTCGTTTCAGACCGTTCCATGTGTTTAAACCAACAAGCACGGTTCACGTTAAAAATCTGCTACTCAACTATGATAAGGTCTTTACTCCAGATAAGCACTGTTGTGCTGAAAACGTCTCTGGATTTGTCGCCAAACAGAAAGACAATGTTGCAATGTTGGAAAACACCAGAATCAAAAAAATGATGGATAGCGAGGATCTGGTGGTTATCAGGTCAGAAGATGTGCAGAAGATTTATGATGAATATTTCGAAAGCCTGGGGGTGCAAAGCTGAAGTGGGTGGGCGCTGTTCAGCCAACTCCGGTCACATAGCTACGGCTATGCTCCCTCCGTTATGCCTCGCATAGTACCAGTCCAGGTAGCTAGAAATATTCGATTCCACATAGCCAGCTACTTACTTTTTGAAATCGATTTCGTTTTTCGGTTTATAAGTGTGGTTTTTCATACTTTTAGTGGGTTTTTCTTGTACTTCTTTTTCTTTTGATTGATAGAAACTCTAATACTACGAAAGAGCATAGAAAATTATTTTGTGTGTTGGTAATGCAGTTCAACGTTGTTGGAGTAATTGAGAATGGGAAGGGCGCTTCCCTCATCTGAATGCACACATTATAAAGAGAGTTTCTATGTGGAATAAACTGAACAAGTCGATGATGTTCTGCCAAATGATGTTTGGCTTATCCTTTTATGGCGTAATGGTCATTTTGACCCGTTTCTTCCTTGAAGAGCTGCAATACAGCGAAGCAGACACCATGATGATTGTTGGTGCCTTCTCTTCCATCGGCCCTCTGTTCGCCATTGCCGGTGGTTTCATTGCTGACAAATTTCTGGGGGCCAAACGCTCACTGACGCTGGCTTACACTGCATTCGCATCAGGTTACGCACTGCTGGCATTTGGTGCTTCCATCGCCAATGCTCCAGTGGCTCTGCTGGGTATTGCTCTGGCCAGTTATGCCCGGGGCCTGATGTCTCCTTCTTACCCAAGCCTTTACAAGCGTACTTTCAAATCTCAGGAAGACTTTGAAAACTGCTACCCAATTAACTACTCGGTTAACAATATTGGTGCTCTGCTGGGTCAATATCTGTACCCAATGCTGGTGCTGGTTATTGGCTTTAAAGGTGGTTTTGCGCTTTCTTCTATCATGGCGGCTCTGGCGGTTACCATGCTGGTTATTTTCCACAAGCCACTGGTCGAGATTGGTGAAGATATCGACAAGCAGCCATTGAGCACTATGAACATTGTTATCTTCCTGGCGCTGTCTGTTGCCATGCTCGGTATGGTGTTCTTCATGTTCTCCGACATGGAAACCGGGAAGTACGTTGTATACGCCATTGGTGGTACTGCACTGTTATATTTCATCTCCCTGATGTTCAAAGCCAGTCAATCGGATGCTCTGAAAATGGGTACCATTCTGATCATGGCATTTCTGGCGACTGCATTCTTTGTGTACTACGGCCAGATGATGACTTCCATGACCATGGTGACTATCAATACCATGCGTGGTGAACTGCTTGGTTTTATCCCTCTGGCTCCAGAAGCATCCATGGCATTGAACCCTCTGTGGTGTATTGTTGCAGGTCCGGCCATTGCCGCGAGTTTCACTGCCCTGGAGAAGCGTGGTATTAACCTGTCTACTGCCAGCAAGGTATCCATCTCTTTCGTACTGGTGACTATTGCGTTTGGTATTCTGACCATGGCGGTTAAAGGTATTGGTACCGATGTTATCATCAGCCCGGATGTATTCCTGGTGATCCACGGTTTCCTGGCCTTTGGTGAAGTTATTGTGGGTTCTCTGGTGGTTGCCTTTATTCTGTCTGTAACACCCAAGAAGATTGAGGGTTTCTCCGTGTCCCTGTTCTACATTGCCATGGCTCTGTCTGGCATCATCGGTGCGGTGATCTCCGGCAGCATTGCCATGGAAAAAGGACAGGAAATCACCCAGCAGTTTGTTCAGGGTGTGTACGGTGACTACTTTGCCATGCTGACTGCAGCCGCGGTGGTGATGGTGATTGTTGCCCAGGTGTCTTCTTTTGTTATTCGCAAGATGCTGGACAGTGCAGATCGGCCTGAAAATGAAGAAGCGCTGACTTCTGCGTCCAGGACACCGCTCAGGCAATAACTGGTTATCCCCTGAACTCATCATGGAGCAGCACAAAATTCCAGTTTGATGCCATCGAACCACATTTCGAGAGGTATCAGCTTACTTGTGCTCATCTCCTGATCTCACACCTGACGCAGTCAAGCTGCGTCTTTTCCGTAACGCTCACCACCGTGGTTCTGTCTTTAACTTCCCAAAGCAGTGGGTCGTTATAGTTCTGATGGCGGGCATTAAGGAATCTTCCTGACCATCAAACCCTGTCACTTGCTCTGTTGAAGATAAAACCTGAGCCAACTATCAGCGGCAAGTAATGCCTTTTATTCTTCCTTTTCTTATGAGTGGAATAAGCAATAGTTTGGAGTTTATAGAACTTTTTGCGTCCAGGAAGGTCAAAAGGTCATGAATGTTTTATCAGGAATACGCTATAACCTCATTCAATGCATTTCTCCTGTATCCTTACACGCAGACGTTGTGGAGAAGTGTTCTGTTTGCCTGGAAGATATTTCCGGCTCCCGGAGAGTTTCTGTAAGTATTTGCAATCATCATTATCATACATCGTGTATTAAGAAATGGCTGAAGATAAGTAAAAAAGCAAATTGCCCATTGTGTCGTCGTGATCTTTTTATTATTGCTGACACCAAGGTACCTCTTCACTATGCAGCTGCTCAAGGCCAGCAGAAAACCATTGGTGCTCTGATTGACAGAGGTGCGAACGTCAACTCTCGAACCAAAGACGGGAGGACGCCCCTCCACTATGCAGCCGCTCAAGGCCAGCTGGAAGCCATTGGGGCTCTGATTGCCAGAGGTGCGGACGTCAACTCTCGAACCAAAGACGGGAGGACGCCCCTCCACTGTGCAGCCGAGAAAGGCCAGCTGGAAGCCATTGGGGCTCTGATTGCCAAAGGTGCGGACGTCAACTCTCGAACCAAAGACGGGAGGACGCCCCTCCACTGTGCAGCCGAGAAAGGCCAGCTGGAAGCCATTGGCGCTCTGATTGCCGCAGGTGCGGACGTCAACTCTCAATCCAAAGACGGTAGGACGCCCCTCCACTGTGCAGCCGAGAAAGGCCAGCAGGAAGCCATTGATGCCCTTATTGCCAGAGGTGCCAACGTCAACGCTCAAACCGTGAAAGGAGTTACGGCCCTGAAAAGTGCGAGCGACTGTAAAAAGATAAATATCCCAATGATCAAGAGTTTTGCTGATGCGGGATTTGATGTTAATGCGCCATGTAATAATTCAGGTTCAACCATGCTTGCGTGTGCCGCTGAGGCTTGTGATTGGGGGTTCGTCGACGAATTGATGGGCAAAGGTGCTGATATAAATGGCCCCAGGAATATAAGGACTAAACTTACGCCCCTCCACTATGCAGCCGCTCAAGGCCAGCAGGAAGCCATTGATGCTCTGATTGCCAGAGGTGCGGACGTCAACGCTCGAACCGTGAATGGAGATACCGCCCTGAAAATGGCCAGCGACAATCTAAAGATAAATATCCCAATGATCAAGAGTTTTGCTAATGCTGGATTTGATGTTAATGCACCATGCAATTATTTAGGTTCAACCATGCTGGCGTGTGCCGCTGAGGCTTGTGATTGGGGGTTTGTCGACGAATTGATGGCCAAAGGTGCTGATATTAATGGCCCCAAGCATATAAAGACTGAATATACGCCCCTCCACTATGCAGCCGAGGAAGGCCAGCTGGAAGCCATTAAGGCTCTGATTGCCAAAGGTGCGGATGTTAGCGCTCAAACCGACAAAGGGGTTACGCCCCTCCACTATGCAGCCGCTCAAGGCCAGCCGGAAGCCATCGATGCCCTTATTGCCGCAGGTGCGGACGTCAACGCTCGAACCAAAAACGGGTTTACGCCCCTCCACTATGCAGCCGCTCAAGGCCAGCAGAAAGCCATTGATGCTCTGATTGCCAACGGTGCGGACGTTAACGCTCGAAGCGAGAAAGGATATACGGCCCTGAAAAGTGCCAGCGACAATGAAAAGATAAATATCCCAATGATCAAGAGTTTTGCTGATGCTGGATTTGATGTTAATGCACCATGTAATAGTTTAGGTTCAACAATGCTTGCGTGTGCTGCTGCGGCTTGTGATTGGGTGTTCGTCGACAAATTGTTGGACAAAGGGGCTGATATTAATGGCCCCAAGAATAAAAATACTAAATATACACCCCTCCACTTTGCTGCCGAGAAAGGCCAGCCGGATGCTATTTATGAACTGATTGCCAGAGAAGCAGACGTCGATGCTCGAACCAAAAACGGGTTTACGCCCCTCCACTATGCAGCCGCTCAAGGCCATCAGGAAGCCATTAATGCTCTGATTGAAAAAGGTGCGGACGTCAGCGCTCGAACCAAAGACGGGGTTACGCCCCTAAAAAGGGCCAGCGACAATAAAAAGATAAATGTCCCAATGATCAAGAGTTTTGTTAATGCTGGATTTGATGTTAATGCACCAGGTAATAATTTAGATTCAATAGTGCTTGCGTGCGCCGCTGCGGCCTGTGATTGGGAACTCGTCGACGAATTGGTGGCCAAAGGTACTGATATTAATGCCGGGAATATAAATAAATATACGCCCCTCCACCATGCAGCCGAGGAAGGCCAGCAGGAAGCCATTGATGCTCTGATTGCCAGAGGTGCGTACGTCGACGCTCGAACCAAAAACGGGGCTACGCCCCTCCATTATGCAGCCGGGAAAGGCCAGCTGGATGCCATTTATGCTCTGATTGCCGAAGGTGCAGACGTCAGCGCTCGAACCAAAGACGGGTTTACGCCCCTCAAATATGCAACCCAGCAAGGTCAGCAGGCAGCCGTTGATGCCTTGATTGCCTACGCTGCAAAGCTCAAGAAGAGAGCCACCGGTGCTCATGTCCGAAAAAACACAGTAAGACAATGATAAGTCAGCTAAAAATCACCGCAAAAATAGCAGTAACTCAGCCATCATTTAATTGAAGCCCCTGATAACAGGGGCCTTTTGAGGGGGGAATCAGGAAGTCATATCGTCAAAGAACTTCTTGACGCCTTCAAAGAAGGACTGCTTTTTAGGCGACTGGTGACCGGCACCTTCTTTTTTGAAGGTGTCATCCAGCTCCCTGAGCAACTCTTTCTGGCGTTCCGTCAGTTTCACCGGAGTCTCAACCACAACCCGGCACATCAGGTCTCCGGCACTGCCGCCACGGACCGGGACAACACCCTTGCCACGCAGACGAAACAGTTTACCCGTCTGGGTTTCCGCTGGAATCTTCAGCTTCACCCGGCCTTCCAGAGTGGGGACTTCCAGCTCACCGCCCAGTGCTGCATCCACAAATGTGATGGGTACTTCGCAGTAGAGGTGTTTGCCATCACGCTGGAAGATCGGATGATCAGCAACACTGACCTGAACGTACAGGTCTCCGGCGGGCCCACCATTGACACCCGCTTCACCTTCACCGGCCAGACGAATACGGTCGCCGGTATCAACACCGGGAGGAATCTTGACGGAGAGGGTCTTGTATTCCTGGACGCGGCCTTCACCGTGGCAGACGTTACAGGGATCCTTGATCATCTTGCCCGTGCCACGACAGTCAGGACAGGTTTGCTGCACAGAGAAGAAGCCCTGCTGCATACGCACCTGACCAATACCACCACAGGTTGTACAGCTGACCGGCTGAGTGCCTTTTTTTGCGCCGGAGCCATCACACCCGGTACAGCCGACCAGTGTTGGAATATTGATTTTCTTGGTGACGCCACGAACGGCCTCTTCAAGGCTGAGTTCCAGCTGATAGCGGAGATCGGCACCACGCTGGACGGAACTGCGGCTGCGACCACCGCCAGCACCGAAAATGTCACCAAAGACATCGCCAAAAATATCGCCGAAATTACCACCGGCAAAACCCCCGGCACCGCCCATGCCGCCCATGTTCGGGTCGACACCTGCGTGGCCATACTGATCGTAGGCCGCTTTTTTCTGGCTGTCGGAAAGAATTTCAAAGGCTTCGTTGATTTCCTTGAAGTTCTCTTCCGCTGCTTTATCACCCGGGTTACGGTCGGGGTGATATTTCATGGCCATACGACGATAGGCCTTTTTTATGTCCTTGTCCGAAGCGCTCCTTTCTACACCCAGCACTTCGTAGTAGTCGCGTTTTGACATCAGAAAAACCCTGAGCTACCTGCATTCACCAGTCGAGCATGAAAACACAGAGCTAACTGGATTCATGGTCAAGTCTGACAAAGCCATTATTTTGATATATACGACAACGCGGGAATGAATCCCGCGTTGTGACCTTATCATCAGTCATTGATGATCGAGTTGGTCTTACTTCTTGTCATCCTTTACTTCTTCAAACTCAGCGTCAACGGCGTCGTCAGCGGCATCCGCCTTTTGCCCGGCACCGGCATCAGCCTGGGCTTCGCCCTGCTGCTGAGCTTCAGCATACATCTTCTGGGCCAGACCGGCAGAGGCTTCAGACAGTGCCTTGGTCTTGGCTTCGATCTCTTCCTTGTCGTCACCTTTGACCGCAGCTTCAACGTCTTCAATCGCCTTGGTGATGGCCGCCTTCTCTTCTTCAGTGGCCTTGTCACCGGCTTCTTCCAGCGTCTTGCGGGTAGCGTGAGCCAGGCTATCAGCCTGGTTACGGGAAGCCGCCAGCTCTTCGAACTTCTTGTCGTCTGCCGCGTTGGCTTCAGCATCCTTGACCATTTGATCGATCTCTTCGTCCGACAGACCGGAAGATGCCTTGATCACAATAGACTGTTCTTTGCCAGTTGCCTTGTCTTTTGCAGAAACATTCAGAATACCGTTGGCATCCAGGTCGAAGCTGACTTCGATCTGTGGCATGCCACGGGGTGCTGGCGGAATGTCTGCCAGGTCAAAACGGCCCAGGGACTTGTTATGAGTCGCCTGCTTGCGCTCACCCTGCAGTACGTGAATGGTGACTGCGCCCTGGTTGTCGTCGGCCGTAGAGAACACCTGGGACTTTTTGGTCGGGATGGTAGTGTTCTTTTCGATCAGCGGAGTCATTACGCCGCCCATGGTTTCGATACCCAGGGTCAGCGGAGTAACGTCCAGCAGCAGAACGTCTTTAACGTCACCGGCCAGAACCGCAGCCTGGATGGAAGCACCCATGGCCACCGCTTCGTCAGGGTTAACGTCCTTGCGAGGCTCTTTACCAAAGAATTCGGCCACTTTCTGCTGAACCAGTGGCATACGGGTCTGACCACCCACCAGGATAACTTCGTCGATGTCAGACAGATCCAGGTCAGAGTCCTTGACCGCGATGCGGCATGGCTCCAGAGAACGGGCAACCAGGTCTTCTACCAGGGATTCCAGCTTGGCACGGCTGACTTTAACGTTCAGGTGCTTGGGACCGGTGGCATCGGCAGTGATGTAAGGCAGGTTGACGTCTGTCTGCTGAGTAGAAGACAGTTCAATCTTGGCTTTCTCAGCGGCTTCTTTCAGACGCTGCATGGCCAGTGGGTCGCCTTTCAGGTCGATGCCCTGGTCTTTTTTGAATTCGTCGGCAAGGTATTCGATCAGGCGCAGGTCGAAGTCTTCACCACCCAGGAAGGTGTCACCGTTGGTGGCCAGTACTTCAAACTGGTGCTCGCCGTCTACGTCAGCGATCTCGATGATGGATACGTCGAAAGTACCGCCACCCAGGTCATAAACAGCGATGGTCTGGTCGCCTTTTTTCTTGTCCATGCCGTAAGCCAGCGCCGCAGCGGTTGGCTCGTTGATGATCCGCTTAACCTCCAGACCCGCGATACGGCCGGCGTCTTTGGTAGCCTGACGCTGGGAATCGTTGAAGTAGGCAGGAACGGTAATAACCGCTTCAGTCACTGGTTCGCCCAGATAGTCTTCAGCGGTTTTCTTCATCTTCTTCAGGATTTCGGCAGAAATCTGTGGTGGTGCTTTCTTGTCGCCCTTAACCTCAACCCATGCATCGCCGTTGTCCGCTTCGATGATTTTGTACGGCACCATCTTGATGTCTTTCTGAACAACGTCGTCTTTAAAGCGACGGCCGATCAGACGCTTGATGGCAAACAGGGTATTGTCAGGGTTGGTAACCGCCTGTCGCTTGGCTGGCTGGCCTACCAGAATCTCGCCGTCATCGGTGTAGGCGATGATGGAAGGCGTAGTCCGTGCGCCTTCGGCATTTTCGATGACTTTGGATTTATCGCCGTCCAGGATAGCCACACAGGAGTTGGTGGTACCCAGGTCAATACCAATAATCTTGCCTTTACTCATTTTGAGTCTCTCCATTGCCCATAATCAGGGCGGAAAACTTTGAAATCTTTGTTCGCTGCCCAATGGTTTCAACCGACGTTGAGTCTGGTGAAACAGCGTTTAGGTGGTGATTACCACGATCTTGGTTTGCTATATGGGAGCGGTCTTTCCTTTTTCAAGGGGCTCTTGCAAGATTCTCGATCAGCCTCCCGGAGCCCCTCTTTGGTTAAGCCGCTTTGGAAACCACCACCATGGCCGGGCGGATAACACGACCGTGCAATGTGTAGCCCTTTTGGAAGACATTCATCACGGTGTTGGGTTCCATATCCGGGTTGGGCACCATGGAGATAGCCTGATGGAAGTTCGGGTCGAACGGCTGGCCTTCAGGATTAACCTGCTCAACATTGAATTTTGCCAGGGCATCCAGCAGCTGTTTGAGGGTCAGGCGCATGCCTTCGAGCATGGTCTCGTGCTGACCTTCACCCTGTTCTGCGCTTTCAATGCCTTTTTCCAGGCTCTCGACCACAGGGATCAGTTCGTTAACGAACTTCTCCAGGGCAAATTTGTGCGCTTTTTCGACGTCCTGCTCTGCGCGGCGCTTGGTGTTCATGGCTTCGGCATGAGCGCGCAGAGCCTGGTCTTTAGCCTGGGCAAGCTGCTCTTCGAGTTCTTCAATGCGTTTGGCGCTATCGTCGTTGGCCTGCTCTTCGGCCTGATCTTCTGAATCAGCTGCTTCTTCCATAATCGGGTCAACAGCTGCTTCAGCGTCAGCAGAAATTTCAGTTTCGTTGGCTTCAGGTTGCTCAGCCTGATCTTCTGCTTTGGTGTTTTCTACAGTCATTCCAACGTTTCTCCGGATGTCAATCCAGCCTGAAATGCTGGCTGGAACGTGTCTTCGTGTTATGGGCCGTGGTGCTTCCGTAGGAGGCTGTCCGAGAATAGACTGCCCTACTGCGGTGGCAGCAAATTGGTCTAAAAATTCCGTTTTGTTCGGCAAATAGCCCCGCTATTCACCTCACAAAACGAAATTTTTATCCTCAATTTTCTGCCATCCTCGCTACGGGCGCTATTCTCGGACAGCCTCCTAGGGCCCCGGGGCAAAAGTAAATATTAAGTGATAGCCTAATATGGGGTTCATGGCAGCTTATTCAAGGGGAAATTTGCTTTACCAATTCGGGTTTTAAGTTTACTGTATAAATAAACAGTAACCCGATATGCGATTGGGATCGTGAGAGCTGCCATGCTGAACCAAATTTCCATCAGCAACTATGCCATCGTTGACCACCTTAACCTGGACATCAATCCCGGGATGACCGCCATCACCGGGGAAACCGGTGCCGGTAAATCCATTATGCTGGATGCCCTCGGGCTGGCCCTGGGAGGCCGGGCGGGCAGCGACTGTGTGCGTGATGGCGCTGATCGGGCCGATATCCGCGCCTGCTTTGACCTTCAGCGCATACCTGCCGCAAGAGAGTGGTTGCAGGAGCGAGATTATGACGGTGAGCATGCTGGCGGTTCTGAATCCCCGGCGAGCGAATGTATTCTGCGCCGGGTGGTTACCCGTGAAGGTCGCTCCCGGGGCTATATCAATGGCATCCCGGTCACACTTTCCGAGCTGAAGGGGCTGGGGGAGCTGTTAATCGATATTCACAGTCAGCATGCCCACCAATCATTGTTGAAAAAGAGCAATCATGCTGAGCTGCTGGATGAGTTTTCCGGCTCGCTGACGCTGTCCCGGGAAGTAGCGGGTATTGCCGCAGATTACCGCCAGACCTGTGCGCAGTTGCATACTTTACTGTCCGATCAGCAGGACCGGGTAGAGCGGGTTCAGTTGCTGAGTTATCAGTTGCATGAGCTGGAGCAGTTAAACCTACAGCCCGGGGAGGTTGAGCAGTTGGAGCAGGAGCATCGCCAGCAGTCCCAGGCCGGTGCAACCTTATCGGCCTGCCATCAGATCACCCGGGTTTGTACCAGTGACGATGGTGATAATTTGCTGCAGCAGCTCTCTTTCTGTCTGCACCGCCTCAGTGAACTGCAGGTTGAGCATGCGGCCATCAATAATTCTCTGGAGATGCTGTCATCCGCGCAGATTCAGGTGGAGGAAGCGGTTGGCGAGCTGAATCATTTTATTGATCACTTTGATGCCGATCCACAAAGGGCCCGGGAAATCGAAGACCGGCTCAGTGCTATTTTTGATCTGGCCCGCAAGCACCGTATCCAGCCGGAAGCGTTGCTGGAAAAACAACAACAGATCAGCGAAGAGCTGGAAAAAGTTCAGTGTCATGATGAACAGGTAGCCGACCTGGAATTGTCCCTGGAACAGCTGCAGAAAAAACACAATCAGTTAGCCGAAAAACTGTCTGCCAGACGCAGGGCCGCCGCACGAAAACTGGAGAAACAGGTGTCTGAGCGCATTGCCTTGCTGGGTATGCCCAAAGGTAAGTTCTGTGTTGAACTGGCAGATATTCCTGATCGCACGGTTGCCTCCCAGGGCTTTGAATCCATCGAGTTCCTGGTGACCACCAACCCGGGACAACCTCCGCGTCCCCTGGGCAAAGTGGCTTCCGGTGGAGAGCTTTCCCGTATCAGTCTGGCCATTCAGGTGATTATTGCGCAAACCGCGTCAACGCCAACGCTGGTGTTTGATGAGGTAGATGTCGGTATTGGCGGCGGCACAGCAGAAATCGTGGGCAGCATGTTGAGAGAAGTGGGTAAAAAAGGGCAGGTGCTGTGTGTTACCCATCAGCCCCAGGTGGCATCTCAGGCCCATCAACATCTGCACGTTAGTAAGAAAGTCAGTCGTAAAGCGTCCAGCACCCGTATTCTCGAGCTGGATGGTGAACATCGCGTACACGAAATTGCCCGAATGCTGGGGGGCGTTGAGCTGACAGCACCAACATTGAGTCATGCCCAGGAGATGCTGTTTCAGGCGCAGGTGCAAGCCGTGTAAATCCTTCCGGTAAAGTTGCTTTAAATGAATTAAAGCAACCTTACAGGTTTGGATGTACCAGAGTTAGTGGAAATTTTTACCTGGTTTGCTACTTTTTTTGTCAGCTTCATCATCTGATTCTGGTTCTGTCTCTGTCTCTGTCTCTGCATCTGCCTTAGCTTCGGTGTCGAGCTGAACCTTAATATCAATTTCAAAATCACCTTCAACCGGCTCAAGGGCTACGATTGGAAAGGTTGAATGTCTGAGTTTTTCATATTCGAACCACTCGCAGCAGTAACTATAAGTACCATCCTCCATCGGGTATTCATAGGTAACGCAAAGTACCGGGCCACCGGCTCTCAGGCGGACGAGTTGACCGATTTTTGCTCTTATTTCCATATCTTTGAATCCTTATGCAAGTTTGATAGTTTTTTTAATAGACATTGTTTAATCATATTAGTTCCATCGTTTGTTCTTGAATGAGTATTAGTGATAGTTTTTACCAGTATCGCCCTCTTCTGTTTCGGCTTCTGCTTCTGTATCTACTTCTGCTTCTGTATCTACTTCTGCTTCTGTATCTACTTCTGCTTCTATTTCCACTTCGGTGCCGGGCTGACCCTTGATACTGGCTTCAAACTCACCTTCCACAGGTTCAAGGGCTACGATTGGAAAGGTGTAATCTCTCAGTGTGTCATCTTCAAACCACTGGCAGGTATAGCTATAAGATCCATCAGCCATAGGGTATTCGCACGTAACACAAAGTACGGGACCACCGGCTCGTAAGCGGACAAGTTGACCGATTTTGGCTCTTATTTCCATTTGTTTGATTCCTTTTGTTTGAAAGTCTTTTTATAGACATTTTTTTATTATGTTAGTTCCATCGTTTTGCACTTGACTGAGTTTTTGATTGGATAGGAATGTTTAACCATTTGGTTTGGCCCAAACATCAAGAGATCGATTACGGAACGAATGTTGATTTATTCGTTCTGATCAATTTCACTAACCAATTGAAGAAAATAAAAAATAATGAATCCCCCTCGGCAGAAGCTGAGGGGGGCAAGTGATCTCACAGGTTAGAGGTTAACTCTTGTTTTTTCTTCTTGATTAAATGCTGCTTATTTTTTCTTCTTTGGACGTACATAGATCACCAGATTGTGATCGACAATTTCAAAGCCGTGTTTTTCAGCAATGGCGTACTGACGTTTCTCGATTTCTTCGTCAATAAACTCGATAACGTCTCCGCTCTCCATGCAAACCATATGGTCATGGTGCCCCCCGCGGGCGAGTTCAAACACGGAATGACCGCCATCAAAGTTATGGCGAACTACTAAGCCGGCACTCTCAAACTGGGTCAGTACCCGGTAGACAGTGGCCAGACCCACATCCTCTTCTGCTTCAAGCAGAGCCTTGTAGACATCTTCCGCCGACATATGCTTCTCTTCGGCACCTTCAAGGATCTGCAGAATCTTCACACGAGGCAGGGTGACTTTAAGTCCTGCTTTGCGTAACTCTTGATTTTCCAACACGTTTCCCTAACCCTTTGCAAGATAATCCTGCTATTATCACATTTCCGTGCAGCTTTTTCATTTTGCTCTGCGAGCAGGCTGCTAGTCATTTTTGAGCAAGATAGTGGAAGTCTGAAACCGATGCCAAAAACCACGATCGCCCTGGCCGCCGCACTTTTCTCAGCCACCCTTCTGACAGGGTGTGCCAGCTCCACGGACAGTGGTTCGAAGCTTATCAGTTTCCCCGGTGCCTATAAAATTGATATTCAGCAGGGAAATGTCATTACCCGGGAGATGGTTAACCAGCTCCGTCCGGGAATGACCCGTGCCCAGGTCCAATATGTCATGGGTACGCCATTGATCGAGGATACGTTTAACAGCAATCGCTGGGATTACATCTACAGCCTGCAGCCCGGTGGTAAGAGCCGGGAGCAAAACACGGTTACGCTGTTTTTCGTAAACGATCAACTCCATTCCATTCAAGGTGACCTGGTACCCGGCAGCGATCAGCAGTAATCACTGCTGATACCACTCCTGAAGAACATCACCCTCAGTTATTACTGTACAGAATTCTTCTGTTTCGCCTGTTCTGCCCTGCGTTTGCGAACCTCTTTCGGGTCGGCAATCAAGGGGCGGTAAATCTCAACCCGTTCGCCTTCTTTTAGTGCCTGTTCTGCGGGCTTTAACACGGCCTTGCCAAAGATACCCAGTTTCGCCTCGGCCAGATTAATCTCCGGAAAGTAATCAACCATGCCCGATTCCCTGGCAGCTTCCAGTACTGTAGTTCCCTCTTTGACCTTCAGCGCGATAATCTTTTGCTCATGGGCTCTTGCATAGGCCACTTCTACGTGGATAGAGGGTTCATCCATTAACATCTTAGCCATAAATCTGTTTCGCTCTCTTGCCAAAGGCATCGACCATGGCATTCATCATGTGGCCAATCAGACCACCCAGCGTTGCCTGAGTCAGCTTATTGCTCATCTCAAACTCCAGCTCAAGGGAGACCTTGCAGCCATCCTCAGCCAGGGGCTGAAATGTCCAGATACCGGATAAGTGTTTAAATGGCCCTTCCAGCAGTTGCATCTCAATAGACCTCCCGGGAATCATTTGGTTCCTTGTGGAAAAACTATGATGTAATCCGGCCTTGCCAACTTCCAGGGTGGCTTCCAGCTGTTCGCCTTCCTGACGGTCAATACGGCCTCCGGCACACCCCGGCAGAAATTCTGCATACGACTCAATATCGCTGACCAGATCATACATCTGTTCAGCGGAATACATGACCAGTGCGGAACGGGAAATCCTTGGCATAGAAAGAGCCTTTCATAAAAAAAGGCCGGATAGAATAACCTATTCCGGCCCCCGGATTAATAGACAGTGTCAGGGTCTGTTTAGGTCTAGAACAGCGCGGTAATCAACACTGTCAATACACACAGCGGCACGATCACACGAATCATGGCGCGCCACAGGTTGAATACTCCCACGCTCAGGCCCAGATCATGCATCATGGTTGAACGCTTCATTATCCAGCCAGCGAAGATGGAGATCAGCAGGCCACCCACAGGCAGCAGGATATTACTGGTGAAATAATCCAGCAGGTCAAAGAAGTTCTTCCCGAACAGCGTGAAGGTCAGGTCACCACTCATGGAGAACACGGTACCCAGGCCAACAAACCAGATGGCAGCACATAGAATCACCGTGGCGACGGTACGGCTCAGTGGTGTGCGCTCGATCAGCCAGGCCAGTGCCGGTTCAACCAGGGAGATAGCAGAACTCAGCGCCGCAATACCCACCAGAACAAAGAACAGGAAGCCAAACAGTTCTCCCATCGGCATGTGCACAAAGGCGGCCGTCAGGGAAACAAACAGCAGGCCGGGGCCGGCAGAGGGCTCCAGACCATAGGCAAATACGATCGGGAAGACAATCAGACCTGAGATAATTGCCATCAGGGTATCCAGAGTGGCAACGTTAATGGCGGTTCTTGGAATGGAGTTGTTGGCAGGCATATAAGCGCCGTAAGCCATCAGGCAGCACATACCCAGGCTCAGGGTGAAGAACGCCTGACCCAATGCAGCAACAAAAGCTTCACCGGTCACCTTGGAGAAATCCACGGAGAACATAAAGTCAAAGCCGCGCATAAACTGTCCGGTTTCCAGCATGCTGTAGCCCAGCATGATCAGCAGCAAGGCGAACAGGGCGGGCATCATCACCTGCAGACCTTTCTCAAGACCTTTGTGGATACCTCTGGCGGTAATCACCAGGGTGATCACCATAAAGACGGTGTGCCAGAAGATCTGACGTGATGCCGATGACACCAGCCCACCAAAAGCATCACCCACCTGATCGGTGTTCATGCCGCTGAAGGCCCCGGTCACAATATCCCAGGCATAAGAAAGGGACCAGCCAGCAATGACGCTGTAGAAAGAGAGAATCAGGAAGCCTGCCAG
The DNA here is from genome assembly GCF_017744175.1 of Thalassotalea sp. G20_0. Taxonomy (NCBI): domain Bacteria; kingdom Pseudomonadati; phylum Pseudomonadota; class Gammaproteobacteria; order Alteromonadales; family Colwelliaceae; genus Thalassotalea; species Thalassotalea sp. G20_0. Next base: position 161,217 of record NZ_JAGHQV010000004.1, read on the forward strand.
CATACCCATCCAGCCGATAATGCCCCACAGTTTGTTGGCCCCCAGATCACTGGTCAGCTTGCGAATGGCATTCAGGGGGCTCAGGCGGGTATGACGGCCAATGGCCGTTTCTGCCATCAATAGAGGTACACCCATAATGGCGATGCACAGCAGATAAAGCATAACGAAGGCACCACCGCCATATTGCCCGGCGATGTATGGAAATTTCCAGATATTACCCAGGCCGATGGCAGAGCCGGCGGCGGCCAACAGGAAGGTCCAGCGGTTAGCCCAGGTTTTTTTCGATGTCGTTGGATTTTGTCCAGACATGAGTTCCCCAATGAGTCGAATTATTTTGCTCAGAGGCTGTTTGAAAGGCAGGTAAGGTCAGACAACACAGAATAATTCTTATGGATAGCCCGCTTTGATACAGCTGAGACCATCTTTATCAATCAGGGCAGGTTGTCGAAAACCAGAACAGCAACGCTGCTTTTCAGACGGCTTCTTGCTTCTTGAACAATTGCCACGCGAGATTTTCACGGGAACAACACAATCCCGGCAAACCTCCAAACCGAACAACCAGCGATAAAGACTACCTCAGATGAAACAGCATGCTGATGGAAGAGCGGAGAAGATCACACAGGTTGGCCGTCATTGTACCGGTTAGGCACTACATCTCAACCGTTTTTGCCGTCTAAACGGTCAAAATAGAGTTTTTTGAATATGGTGGTTATTAAATGCAGAAATATTCACTATGCTAAACATTCATTGATCCGGCGCTATTGTAGAAATCAGTCCGGATCCCGCAGAATTAGTGACTTTACCTTAAGCTGCTCCTATAATCCGCGCCATGGCAAAAAGTTCAAAGAAAGGCAAACAGGGCGACTCATCCATCGTCGTCAACAAGAAAGCCCGTCACGATTTTCACATCGACGAGACTTTCGAAGCAGGCATTTCCCTCGCCGGTTGGGAAGTGAAAAGCCTCCGGCAGGGCAAAGTCCAGCTGGTGGACAGTTACGTCCTGCTGAAAGATGGCGAAGCCTGGTTGATTGGTGCCCAGATCACACCGCTGATCACCGCATCCACCCATGTTGTGGCGGACCCTCTGCGTGACCGTAAACTGCTGCTGCACCGCAGAGAATTGGCCAACCTGTTCTCGGTAACCCAGCAAAAAGGCCACGCCTGCATCGCCACCAAACTCTACTGGAAAGGACATCTGGTCAAATGCCAGATTGCCCTTGCCCGGGGTAAGAAAGAGTTTGATAAGCGTGCAGCCACCAAAGAGCGTGAGTGGAATATTGAAAAGCAGCGGGTTATGCACCGCGGCTGATAACTCAGGCACACGGTTTCACTGTGTGCCGCTTACTCCTTTTTCTTAATGCAATTCACCTGGCTATTGAATTCGGGACTTGTTCTTGAGCAGTGCCAATGCAGTGAATAAAAACAGCTGGCGATCGGTTCCCCGGCTCAGTACCTCATACAGAGGGCGCTTAAAGCCTTTCTCAGGAAAATTTAATGACAATGGTATTTTTTGCAGTGTAAAAATACTTATGTACTAAACGCAGTTGCATTTGCTATCCACTTTTGGCATAAATACGACAGAGTTTTGTTACTGGGGGCGATCAGGATTCGACGACGGTTACGAAACCCAAGGTGCATGTCGAGGGCGTAGCGGCTCTCGTAAATCAAAACGCTACAAACGTATAGTTGCTAACGATAATAGCTTCAACGGAGCAATGGCTGCCTAATAACAGCTTTCTCCCGATCACTCTGTCTTGTCTGTTGGGTGGAAATTGATCGTTACCGAAAATAGAATCGCCACATCGGTCTTCCTGGAGCCGGTGGGTTAAATCCACAGGATCGCGCAGTGTCACCCTGACCGTTGGGTCGTTCTGCGTTAACTTAATAACGGAAACTAAGCATGTAGAGCCGAAGGCGTAGAGCTGGCGGACGCGGGTTCAAGTCCCGCCGCCTCCACCACATACAAACCCTGTAGATCACTGATTTACAGGGTTTTTCTTTATATGCACTGTGCGCAAATTGGCAGGGTGTCGAAGGATTGTTGAAAATAAATGCTGGTCAGCTTTCGATACCGCCGGTCCAGCCACTTTTGTATCTTCCCCTCGCTTAATCTGCAAAGAATAAAAAAAGCCCAGCATGAACCCAACGGCGAGTGGGAGTTTTTCTGTTTCCGGGAGGTTAATGTATTAACGGTCAATAATCAGGAGGAACGACAGTGGACGATCATTCAGATTTTGGGCATTTTTTATTTAGTTGATGCACTCCTGATAGTGATTGAAAGGTGGGCGAACTCTCTGCAAAACCAGGTGATCTTCAACTCATGACTATAATGCTGGACAGACGTAAAGCCTATGACCAGAAGTCGGCATAGATGAAACAACGCTATGCAAAGAAAACCAACCACGGGCAGTGGTTGAGGCCCCGGTAACCAGCCATCAATTTGTTCTGCCTTCGGGATCAAACATCCATAACCAAATCATGGTACTGACTACTAATGAATAACAGTAACCCCCCCGCCAAACCAACCATGGATTATGCCCAATTGCTGGAAGCTCTCAATCAGGCCAGCACCTTTGATCTGTTCCGGCTGAATGCCATGATTGATCGTGAGCTGGAGTCTTCAGAGCGTATTGTCCGGATCAAGGCGGCACTGACCGTTGGACAGAAGCTGAGCTACTTTGACCGAAACAGCAACTCGCTGCGTGACTGCGAAGTGTTGCAGCTTAAGCAAAAGCGGGCACTGGTCCTGGATTTTACCGATGGCAAACGCTGGACGGTGCCCTACTACATGCTCAATCTTGAAGGTGCCGATGCCCGCGTTAATCATGAAACTCAACAAGGCCTGAGTCGCCATGCCATTGCTGTGGGAGATCTGCTGGGTTTTAAAGATAAGCATGGGGAAGAACATTTTGGACATGTCCTTCGTCTGAATACTAAATCAGTCACCCTGCAGGTGGCTGAAGGACAATGGCGGGTCGCTTATTCTCTGCTCTACCGGGTTCTGGATGGGCAGGGTGACCAGGAAGGGGAGCTGTTGATTGACGGTGAGAGGGCAGATCAAAGCGGTGATACTGCCCAGGGTTCACTGCTTGAGCTCAAATAAAATGAAAATCAAAATGAATTCATCAGAGCACTGCTGGCGATGATGCATTCTGAAGAATCTACCGGGTTTGTCCAGCCAGCTGATGAATTAACCGCGCCGCAAGCCGGGCCGTGTGTGCATCAATATCATGTTTCGGGCAGGTTTCAGCGATATCGAAGAGTTTCAGCTTGCCGCAATGTTTGATGATATCCAGCAAAGGTTCAACAACCTCCGGTGGAATGCCTCTGGCAGCGGGTGCGCTGACGCCGGGGGCCAGGGCGGCAGGGAAGGCATCAATGTCGATGGTCAGGTAAATATGATCCACCCGGTCGATAAACTGTTGGAGATCTTGCTGTAACGATGGCAGGTTCAGCAGTGTCATTTCTTTATCGAGTCGATAGGTGACACCCAGTTCATCAGCTCGATTAAAAAGCGCCTGAGTGTTACTGCTTTCACTGATGCCAAAACAAAAATAGTTAAACGGGATGCTGTGCTCCCGGGCGTATTCAGAAGCCTGCCAGAATGGAGTTCCTGAGCTGGGACCCACTTCGGGTAAGCGGAGGTCAAAGTGGGCATCAAAATTGATGATGCCAACATTGATCGGGTCTTTACCCTGACCTTGTTTTTCCAGGTGCATCATCAGTCCCTGGTAAGAAGCCCAGCCAATTTCATGGCCTCCTCCCAAACCAATCACTAATTGACCATTGTCTAATAGTTGGCACATCTGCCCGGCATAGTCCTGTTGTGCCTGTTCAAGTTGGGTGCCATGGCAGCGAATGTTGCCTGCATCCCAAACCGGGGTGCTGCGATTCCAGGGAAGGTTGGTCAGTGCCTGTCGAATATGGTCGGGCCCTTTGGCGGCACCGGGTCGTCCCTGATTTCTCCGGACGCCTTCATCAGACTCAAACCCCAGTAAAGCAACCCCTTGTTCGCCCCCCGGTGCATAAGGGCGAACTTTCTGGTGCCAGCGCTGTGCAGCCTGTGGATCGGTTTCCTGATCGATACGGCCAGACCAGGAGAATGGTGGGTTTCCGTAGATGGTTGATTGCACAATTTGGCCACTTTTTATGATCAGGGAAGGGGAGATGCCCGTGAGCCCGGCCGCCAGAGAGGCAGGATGGCTGACAGGCCAGAGTAACAGGTCGGCATCCAGTCCTTTTCTGATTCTGCCGGTTTTGTCCTGAAGACCCAGTGCCTGTGCCGCATGGCGGGTACAACCGGCCAGTGCCTCGGAAGGTGTCATACGAAACAGGGTACAGGCCATATTCATCATCAGCCGTATAGATGCGAAAGGGGAGGTGCCAGGGTTCAGGTCGGTAGCAATGGCAATTGGAATTCCAGCCTCTCTTAATGCTTCAATAGGTGGCAGCTTGGTTTCCCGAAGAAAATAGAAGGCTCCCGGCAACAGAGTGGCTACTGTGTTGCTGTTTTTTAACGCTTCAATACCGGACTGGCTGAGGTATTCCAGGTGATCCACGGAAAGCGCCTGATATTTTACCGCCAGTTGGGTGCCGCCGCTGTCAGAGAGTTGCTCGCCATGGAGTTTGATCTTCATCCCATGGGCTTTGGCTGCCTTAAATACCCGTTCGGTCTGTGCCGGTGAGAAGGCAATGTTTTCACAGAACACATCCACGGCTTCGGCCAGGTGTTCTCTGGCCACCGCAGGCATCATTTCAGTGCAAACGTGTTCAATGTAATCGTCAGCCCGGTTTTTGTATTCCGGCGGCAAAGCGTGGGCACCCAGAAAAGTTCGAACGACAGTGACAGGGTACTCACTGGCCAACAGACTTGCGGCCCGGAGCATTTTGGTTTCGGTTTCCGTATCCAGGCCGTAGCCGGATTTGATTTCCAGTGTGGTCACCCCTTCAGCCAGTAATGCCTCAAGTCGTGGGCGGGAGTCGTCAATCAGTTCTTCAACCGTGGCTGCCCGGGTGGCTTTGACGGTGGAGAGAATGCCGCCTCCCTGTTTGGCGATGGTTTCATAGCTGACGCCTTCAAGTCGCTGTTCAAACTCTCTGGAGCGGTCCCCGGCATAGACCAGGTGGGTGTGGCAGTCGATCAGGCCGGGCGTTAACCATTGCCCTTGTCCATCAATGGTCTCTTTCGCATTGCTACCTGGCGGTAATTCTGACTCTGCTCCTGCCCAGGCAATCTTGCCGTCCTGCACCAGAACGGCACCCTGGCTGACGCTGTGATAGGGGCAGGTGGCAGTGCGGGCCGGGTCCATGGTAGCAAGGTGAATATTCCGAATGAATAGGTCACAGGCGGTCAGTGATGGATCAGCGTTAATGTTGTTCATGGTGTTAGGCCGTTATTGGTTGACTGAATAATGAGCCACAGCTTCAGGAGTAATCAGCATTTGTTGTCTCCTTTAGATAATGCATGAACGCCAAAATAAATACTTGCCAGAAAAGTTCAAACGACACTCAATGAATGAAGTAATCGATTCCCATATCCATTCTTGGGAAAAGAGCCATGTGAAATTATCTTCTGAGTAAGGCGGCGATCATATTACCAAGTGCAATGCCAAGGAGTACTTCCACAATCAGGGCAAGAATAGCGTCCACTTCCTGCCTCAACAACTCACTGGCCATTCTGGGGAAGTCAATGGGGTTATGTCTGATAAAAGCGACTCCGATCAACAGATCAAGTAATTTTGCAAAGGAAAAGAAGGAGCGTAACTCCACAGCCAGTGAAAGTGTTCTGGCATTGTCCTCGAAGGTCATCGAGTTGTAAGCAGATAACGTCGATAAAGAAATGGCGACAATACTCCGACGAGACAATACCCTGTCCATAATGCTCCAGCCCCTTGCCCTGTCTACTTCAAAGGGAAAATATTCATGTCGGCATAAAGGGCAGTTCAGTTTTCGCTCTCCCCACTGGATGATGCATGAGCGTCCAAAAGTATGTCCACAACTCATTAAAGCCCGATTGTGTGTGGGAGCATCATCATATTCTCCCAGACAAATACTGCACTGATCACTGGTAACGTTGTTCACTTTAACCTCAAGAAAATCTTTGAATTTTTTAGCGAAATCGTACAATTTGCATTATCATGTTGTATATACAACTATATACAACTATATACAACTATATACAACTATATACAACGTGGTGATATAATCAAACTCAGGCTTCCCGGGATCGCCGGAACGTTTGAAAAGCTCCAATTGGCACAAATAAATTATGAATCAGAGCCTGTTACCCCGTTATCAGCAGATTAAGCACTTTATTCTGGACAAGATTGAGTGCGGTGAGTGGACAGAATCCCGCAAGGTTCCTTCTGAGAATGAGCTCTGCCAGCAATTTTCGGTAAGCCGGATGACCGCCAGAAAGGCGCTGCAGGAGCTGACGGCTTCGGGCGTGCTGATGCGCCAGCAAGGGCTGGGTACGTTTGTGGCTCCTATTGAGCCACAATCGTCAATACTGACGGTGAAAAATATTGCCGACGAGATCAGGGGGCGAGGGCATGGTTACAGCAACCGGGTATTGCTTCTGTCTGAAGAAAAGGCGTCCGAGGCCATTGCGGTTTCTCTTGAGTTACCGGAGTCAGCGACCGTTTTTCATTCCATTATTGTTCACTATGAAAATGGCCTGCCACTGCAGTGGGAAGAACGTCATATTAATCCGCGGTTTGCTCCGGATTACCTGAAACAGGATTTTTCAAGGGAAACGCCCAATGTTTATCTGAACAGGGTTGCAGCGCTTACAGAAGCGACACATGTCGTGGAAGCGGTATTGCCTTCGGAAGAAGTGGCCGAAGCACTGGCTATGGAAGGTGCTCCCTGTCTGAGAATCACGAGAAGAAGCTGGTGTCGGCACGGTGTCGTCAGTCTGGCCAGGCTAATGCACCCCGGTGACCGATACCGCCTGGGAGACCACTTACAGTTTTCCTGATGACCTGCCGACAAGTCGGATCGCAGGAATAACACCGAGAGCCTCCCGGGGCAATAATAACGACTGTGCAGGTGACAGTTCCACAATAAAGCAGCGTAACGTAGAGGACGGTGAATATGGCAAGTGAACAGGCGAAGATGCTTATAGCCGGTGGTAAAGAACCCGTTGGCAAAACCGGCAGTAAAGGGCATCAGCGATTTGATCCGGACCGAATCATTCGGGCTCCCAGAGGTTCTGAGCTGAATACCTGCAGCTGGCAGGTAGAAGCCCCTCTGCGTATGTTGATGAATAATCTGGATCCGGAGGTGGCAGAGCATCCTGAACAGCTGGTGGTTTATGGCGGTATTGGCCGGGCCGCCCGGGATTGGGCTTGCTACGACCAGATATTGGCCACTCTGAAACGTCTGCAAACCGATGAAACATTGCTGGTCCAGTCCGGAAAACCGGTCGGGGTATTCAAGACCCACCCCGGTGCTCCCCGGGTGTTGATTGCCAACTCAAACATTGTGCCTTACTGGGCAAACTGGGAGTACTTCCATGAGTTGGATAAACAAGGGCTGATGATGTATGGCCAGATGACCGCTGGCTCCTGGATCTACATCGGTTCCCAGGGCATTGTGCAGGGTACCTACGAAACCTTTGTGGCCATGGCCAAAACTCACTTCAATGGTGATGCTTCGGGCAAGTGGATTCTTACCGGTGGTCTTGGCGGTATGGGGGGCGCGCAGCCTTTGGCGGCGACCATGGCCGGTTTTTCCATGCTGGCCTGTGAAGTGGATGAGTCTCGAATCGATTTTCGCCTGAAAACCCGTTACCTGGATAAAAAAGCGGCAACGCTGGATGAAGCGCTGGCGATGATTGAACAGGCCAAATCGGAAGGTAAGGCGATTTCAGTGGGCTTGCTGGCGAATGCGGCGGATATATTCCCCGAGCTGGTTGAACGCAATATTACGCCGGATGTGGTGACGGATCAGACATCAGCCCATGACCCATTGAATGGTTATCTGCCCAAAGGGTGGACGTTGGCACAGGCCTGCGAACGCCGTCAGGCGGATGAAGCAGCTGTTACCCGTGCTGCACGAGAGTCTATGGCTGTTCAGGTGCGGGCTATGCTGGAGTTGCAGAAGAGGGGGGCGGCAACTGTTGATTACGGCAACAATATAAGACAGATGGCGAAAGAGGTCGGGGTTGAAAATGCGTTTGACTTCCCCGGTTTTGTGCCCGCTTATATTCGTCCACTGTTCTGTCAGGGTATTGGTCCTTTCCGCTGGGCAGCCTTGTCCGGTGACCCTGAGGATATTTACAAGACTGACCAGAAAGTCAAAGAGCTGATTCCCGACGATGCACATCTTCATAACTGGCTGGATATGGCCAGAGAGCGCATCGCTTTTCAGGGACTGCCTGCCCGTATCTGCTGGGTAGGTTTGCAAGACCGGGCCCGCCTTGGGCAGGCCTTTAACGATATGGTGGCCAGTGGTGAGCTGAGTGCGCCAGTGGTGATTGGCCGCGATCATCTGGATTCCGGCTCGGTTGCCAGCCCTAACCGGGAAACTGAAGGTATGCTCGATGGCAGTGATGCCGTCTCTGACTGGCCGCTGCTGAATGCCCTGTTGAATACGGCCTCGGGGGCAACCTGGGTGAGTCTCCATCATGGTGGTGGTGTAGGGATTGGTTACAGCCAGCATTCGGGTGTGGTGATTGTTGCTGATGGTACCGATGAAGCCCGGGAAAAACTGGGTAGAGTGCTGTGGAATGACCCGGGAACCGGGGTGATGCGCCATGCCGATGCAGGGTATGACATTGCCTGTGAGTGTGCTCAGGAGAACGGTCTGGATCTGCCCATGCAGTCGGGAGGGCAAAGGTATGAATGAGTTAGTGATTTCCCCCGGAAAATTATCGCTGAGTGACCTGCACAGAGTTAGCCGTCACGAGGTTCAGATCAAGCTGGCCCCGGACTGTTATGAGGCTATCCATCAAAGTGTGGCCTGCGTGAATCATGCGCTGGCAGAAAATCGGGTTGTGTATGGTATCAATACCGGTTTTGGTCTGCTGGCCAATACCCGGATTCCGGATCAGGAGCTGGAGGATTTGCAAAGGAGTATCGTGCTTTCTCATTCGACAGGTGTCGGACAGTTTATGGATGAAAGTACTGTCCGCCTGATGATGGTATTAAAAATCAACAGCCTTGCCCGGGGATTGTCTGGAGTGAGGCTGGAATTGATTGAAGCACTGATTCAACTGATTAACCTGGGGGTTTATCCCTGTGTACCCGAGAAGGGGTCGGTAGGGGCCAGTGGTGATCTTGCGCCGCTGGCTCATATGAGCTGTTTATTACTGGGTGAAGGTCATGCCCTGTTGGATGGTCAGCAGTTGACGGCCATGGAAGCCCTGACCTATGCCGGTATGGAGCCAATGAAGCTGGCACCGAAGGAAGGGCTGGCACTGTTGAATGGCACTCAGGCCAGTACGGCCTTTGCCTTGCAGGGACTGTTTGGTGCAGAAGATTTAATGGCATCAGCCATCATCGCCGGAAGCCTCTCCATTGAAGCAGCCATGGCCAGCCGTCGTCCTTTTGATCCTCGCATTCACGAGGCACGTGGGTTACAAGGACAAATTGATATTGCTCATGCCTACCGTACCATGCTGGATCACAGTGACATTGAGCAGGCACACATAGATTGTGACAAGGTTCAGGATCCGTATTCACTAAGATGCCAGCCCCAGGTGATGGGAGCCTGTCTGGAGCAGATGCGTTATGCCGCCGACCTGCTTGCAGTGGAAGCCAATGGCGTTACCGATAATCCCCTGGTCTTTGCTGAACAGAACGAAATACTTTCCGGTGGCAACTTTCACGCCGAGCCAACCGGTATGGCTGCCGAAGCATTGGCTCTGGCCATTGCAGAAATCGGTGCCATCAGTGAACGACGCATTGCGTTGCTGGTGGATCAACACCTGAGCGGATTGCCGCCATTTCTGGTGAAGAACAGTGGCGTCAATTCCGGGTTTATGATTGCCCATAACACGGCGGCTGCCCTGGCCAGTGAAAATCGTTGCCTGTGTCATCCTTCGGTTGCTGATAGTCTGCCCACTTCTGCCAACCAGGAAGACCATGTCTCCATGGCAACTTATGGTGCCCGTCGTTTACGGGAGATGAACAGTAATACGGCGTCTATTGTGGGTATTGAATTGCTGGCCGCGGCACAGGGAGTGGATATGAGGAAACCCTACAAAACCTCGGAAACGTTGCAGCGGGTGATGAAAACAGTGAGAAAGGATATACCGTTCTACGATCAGGACCGGTATTTTTTTCCTGATATCCAGAATGCATCCGAGCTGGTGGCCAGTGGTGAGTTGAGCGTTTATATGCCAGCAGAGCTGTTGCCAAGCCACTCTTAGTTTGTGCAGGTGGCTAAACGCCCAACATATGGTTAACCCATTCACGAGTCGGCTCCCTTCGGGGATCGACCTGAGCGCGAGACCAATTTGCGCTATCCCTGTCTATTTTGGCGTTTTTGTTCTGGGACTTGTCAAACACATGAATAGTTAATTAATCCTTACCTGTCTCGCAACAAGCTTTGTTGACAACAGCCCTTTGAAGAGAAAGGTTTCTTCGCTTACGCCATGTTCATACTCAACTTCATAAAGCAGCGTAAATGGTAGCCCGTCATTGCTGTTCAGCCAGTCGCTAAAACTGGAAAACCAGCCAACGTATTGATGACTTTTATAATTGCCCAGCTCTTTCGCTAACAGCGGCTTGTAGGTTTCCCGGTGCTGACCGGTAGTGGTAATCCAGTGATCTTTGGTTTGGATAATCAGCGCAGACTTATCGGTTGAGAGATTGTTGATAGCCAGATTCGAGAAATAGCTGTCAACTTTCTGCTGATAAAAGAACTGCAGGCTAATAAAGCCAGTGATAAAGGCTGACAGAGCAATGATGGATGCAATACCAATCCGTGCCAGCCATGAGCCTAACTGGTTATTTACCAGGGTTTTATTTTGCATAGCCATGCCTGCCTGTTTTGAACCGTTCTTGAATAAACAGCGTCATTACTTTGGCTATCGGACGAATGGCAAAAAAAAGTAGCTGATCTGTCAAAAGAAGCGTGGCCGGGAGTATTGCACGATAAGCGGCATGGTAGTTTCACTCTATAAAAAGCCGGGTTTAGTGGTTTTATTATTCTAATCAAAGGGATATGTCGTATTTGTGGTGAATTTGCCCTGTCAGCAAAATGACCTGCAGGGTTTTGCTGTCACCGGGTTTGTGAGTGGGTAGCACTGCACCATTACTGAACTTAACTATCCTGTTTAAAGAGCTGCAGGACGGTGCCGAAAGATTGAGCAATGGACTTCAGCGCGCTGTCAAAAACTCATTGGTCGAGGAAAAAATTATGAAGACAAGGATGTCGGAAATCCGTAAGACGTCGGGTTTTACTCTGATAGAATTGATGATCGTTGTGGCGATCATTGGTATTTTGGCATCGGTGGCGATTCCACAGTATCAAGCGTATACCAGGAACTCAACTGCTCAGGCGGCACTGAGTGAAGTGAAAGCATTTCAGACAGCTGTAGCGATTTGCGCACAGACAGCTACCATTCAAGCCTGTGTACCTGGTGCCACCGGCAGTGGTGTACCCACGACGGATGGTACCAGAGTGTCCGTTGGTACTTATCAAGACAATACTTATGCAGAGTTGATAGTGACGCCAGCGAGTTCATTTGGAACTCAAACTCTGATTTTCCGGTCTGATGCTACCGGTGGTAGCTGGGTAATGTCTTGCAATAATGGCGGAGATACTACGGCAAACAATCTTTGTGCTACAGATGCCGTCGTGAAGTACAAGCAATATAATGGCGATACCAGTGGTGCTTTTCCAAACTAACGCTTGCTTCGTTCCCACGCTCTGCGTGGGAACGCCTGACAACAACAGTCCCCCGTCCCCAAATAACCTGAACGCAATCCACCATAACTCCTGAAAAACCGACAGCTCAACATTCGGCTGGTCCGGTATATATTTCCGGGACCCTCAGGACCTGAAAGCATGACTAACTGTGATTTCACCTGGTTTCCCGAATACTACGTTCATCCAGGAACTCAATTAAGTTTCTGACTTCCTTTCTGTTCACATAACCCTGTAAATCTTCCATCCGTTTACTGCCAATCATGGGGCACCAAACCGACAGCTGCCTGGATAGCAATCCTTGTAAATCCGTTATACACCCAGCCAGCTCACGGGCATTGCTTTTCCCGATACCCGGAATACTGAGCGCACGGATCTGCTGCTCCAGGGGTTTTGGTCGTCGAATGGATTCGAAGTATTGTTGAATTTCATGCGGATGAATACCTGCCGATTGCAGTGAATGGGGTGTCAGCTGCAGAATATCGACCAGTGTCTGGATTGTTCCCGTTTGAACCCATTGATGAATAGCTGGCTTGCTGATCGCTGCAATATCGAGCCCCTGCTTACCGGTTAGCCATATCAGACGGGCGGCAAATTGTTGTTCACAACCTGGTGCAATAGTGAGGCAGGTAAAGGGGGTATAGCGGCTTGTATCCGGGCGTTCCGGGCTTACTCTGTTGGCAGGGCGAAACAGCACCTTACCAAAGACCGGTATGGCATTCCCTTTGAGTTTGATGCTGATTCGATCCCCAACGGCAAGCTCTTTCTTCTCCAGGTTCTGAATACTCCCCAGTGAAAGGGTTGAGATAGTTCTGTTTTTAAGCGTCACAGGTTCAATATGAACCACGGGTGTGATATTGCCGGTTCGCCCAATGGTAAATTCAATCGCCTCCACTTTTGATGTGGTGGTTGCTGGTGGAAACTTCCATGCCATGGCCCAGGCTGGTGTATTACCTGCCCAGCCCAGCTGCTTTTTGAGTGTTTTGCTGTCGACCTTAATCACAATTCCATCCATCAAAAATATGGGTTTTTTGATAGACGCGTAGTGCTCAAGGCGCTGTTTGATTTCAGGGTAGGATGTCGTTCTGTGGGTATGCTCCAGGGTCAGAGGAAAGCCCATGGCTGCTAAAGCTTTTATTGACTGTAAACCGCTATTAAACGGGCTGTTAACCCAGCGCCATGGGAAAAAATCAAAGGCTTTTACGGCTTCCGTTTCTGGATCAGACCGATTGAGCTGACCAGCAACCAGATGCCGGGCACTGGCATACTGCTCAAGCATTGATGGAGAAATAATATCAAGCCGCGCAAATAGCTCTCCATGAAGAATGAGTTGGTTTATTGCATCATTACTCAGTGTTTCAGGGATCAGTGGCATTTGCCGGATATGATGGAGGATATCGACTCCAACCTCGCCATTCCCCCGGGTGGAAGCCTGGATTAACAGTCCGTTTTTATAGACCAGCTCCACCGCAACGCCATCAATCTTCGGCTGTACTAAAAAACCACTGTCAGCTATTCGCGGTAAAAAATTTTTTACTTCTTCTGCAGACTGAGCTTTTTTCAAACTGCCCATTGGAGCCTGATGGTGAATCGTGTACTTACTGTCAGGTGTTTGGGAAAGGGGTTTCTCTGATGCTATGGAAGGGAAGCACGCTTGCCAGTATTTCAGCCTGGCAAGCAAGTCGTCGTATTCACTATCGCTGATGATTGGGGCGTTCTGGTTGAAGTACAGTTCATCATGGTAAGCCACTTCATCCGAAAGCCTGCTGATCTGCTCAGTGGCTTCTCCTTGATCCCACTGAGGGCAGTTCTCTGCCCACGCTGGTAGAAGAAAGGTTATCCACAGGAGAGGTATTATTTTTTTCATGCTTCGATTAAAGCATGAAAAGGCCGGTGGTACCCTTCCTTTTAGCTTTTCAGTCGCCCCAAAGTTGGTTAACTGTGATAACCGTTTGGATTAGCCGACTGCCAACGCCAGCTATCAGACACCATATCTTCCAGCCCTTTTTCCGCTTTCCAGCCCAGTTCACTGAGGGCTTTGTCCGGATTGGCATAACAGGCGGCAATATCACCGGAGCGTCTTGGGGCGATCTGGTAAGGTACTGGCTGTTGTGATGCCTGTTCAAAAGCGGCGACCATTTCCAGCACGCTGTAGCCTGTACCAACCCCCAGGTTCCAGGCATGGATGCCCTCGGCTTTTTGCAACTTTTCGATAGCACGCACATGGCCAATAGAAAGGTCAACTACATGGATATAGTCCCTGACTCCGGTTCCGTCATGGGTTGGGTAGTCGTTACCGAAGACACTGAGCTTGTCCAGCTTACCAATGGCAACCTGAGCGATATAAGGCATCAGGTTGTTGGGAATATCATTCGGGTCTTCACCAATTCTACCGGAAGGATGTGCACCAACCGGGTTGAAGTAGCGTAGCAAGGCAATTCGCCAGCTATTGTCCGATACATAAAGGTCCTGAAGGATTTCCTCTATCATCAACTTCGAACGACCATAAGGATTGGTGGCCGAGGTCGGGAAGTCCTCGCTGATGGGGAGGCTGGCAGGGTCGCCATACACCGTGGCAGAAGAGCTGAACACCAGGGTTTTCACATTGGCCTGTTTCATGGCTTCCAGCAACACCAGTGTTCCGTGCACATTGTTATCGTAGTAAGCCAGGGGCATGGAGACGGATTCACCAACGGCTTTCAGACCGGCGAAATGGATAACAGAGGATATCTCATGGTTGCTGAACAGCGAGTTCAGCAGTTTATGGTCGCGAATATCTCCCTTCACAAACTCCAGTGTCTTGCCGGTGATCTCCTGAACCCGCTTCAGGGATTCCTCACTGCTGTTACTGAGATTGTCCAGAACAATGATTTCATAACCATCGTTAAGGAGTTCGACGCAAGTGTGGCTGCCAATATAGCCAGCGCCCCCGGTTACCAGAATTTTTTTGTTCATTGTGTTGTTGCTCAAGGCTGCCTCCGTGTGGTTTAAAGCTGCTCAACGATCCGCATGGACAGATCCACAGACTGGCAGTCTTTGGTTAGTGTGCCAATAGAGATAAAGTCGACTCCGGTTTCGGCAATGGGTACCAGCGTCTGATCATTAATACCACCGGACGCTTCCAGTTTCGGGGCTTTGCCGGGAAGTTTCCGGTTCAGCCGGACGGTTTCGGCTAACTGGGTCAGCGGGAAGTTATCGAGCATGATGATATCGGCTCCAGCCTCTCTGGCAATATTGAACTCTTCCATGCTTTCCACTTCGATCTCTACCGGTTTGCCAGGGGCGATTTCGTGAGCTTTGCCGACCGCCTGGGCAATGCCACCACAGGCGGCAATATGATTTTCCTTAATTAAAAAGGCATCAAAGAGTCCGATTCGGTGGTTGTGGCAGCCTCCGGCAGCGACGGCGTATTTCTGGGCAACCCGCAGGCCCGGCAGGGTCTTGCGGGTATCCAGCAATTTGACGCTGGTACTACTGACCAGACTAGCATAGCGCTGGCAGCGGGTTGCGGTGCCGGAGAGGGTCTGCAGGAAATTCATGGCGGCCCTTTCGCCGGTCAGAAGGCTGCGAGCAGCACCTTTCAGAACTACCAGCACCTGGTTCGGCTCAACTCGTTCACCTTCTTCAATATGCCACTCCAGTTGGAGATTGGGATCAATCTGACGAAAGACCTCGTCAAACCAGGGGCGTCCACAGATGATGGCATGGTCTCGACAGATAATTCTGGCGACAGATTGTTGGGTTCTTGGAATCAGGGATGCCGTAATGTCTCCGGAGCCTATATCTTCAGCCAATGCCTTGCGAACATTGGTTTCTACGGCACCTTGAAGCTGGTCTCGCAGAACCGGGCTCAGGTTTTCAGGCAGTGTATAGGATTCTTTCATGGTCATTCCGGAGGTTGCAGGTGTTCTTTGGCGAGGATTATATACACAAAGAAGAAGCCGTTGCAGGCTGCCCTGTTTTGACGCCTGTAGCATTTAACTGGTCCATCAGTTGGTGATGGCTGTTGACGGTGACTCCCAGGGAATTGGCCTGTTGGATCAGAAAACCGTTAATAAAGGAGAGTTCCGTGGCTCTTCCCTTTCGTGCGTCCTGACAGGTTGATGATAGGTTGCTGGCGGTGATCTGGCAGACACCGTAAACGCTCTCTTTGAGTGCGTTGGCAGGCATCCCCAGCGCAGCCAGAACCTCGCTGGTCTCGGTAATTAGTTGATCCAGCCAGACCTGCTTTTCGCCATTATCCAGCAGCTCGCCATTACGGCAGTCGAACAATGCCGTGAGGCCATTGATACAACTGTTAATGGCCAGCTTTTCCCATAACTTCTGCTCAATGGGATCGCACTGGCTGACCTTTAATCTGAAATTGTTGCAAAGGTCATAAAAGCCTTGTCCGGATTGTTGATGACTGCTGAGGGGGCCAATCCAGGTCTGACCCTGGCCAGCGTGACGTACCTCAAAGGGGGCTGACAGATAAGCACCATCGGTACTGGAACCTGCCCAAATCGCTTGTGTTGGTAAAGCGTCCCTGATGGCCTGCTGGCCCCCCATGCCATTTTGCAGCAACAGTATTCGGCAGTTATCCGCCAGATGTGGCTTTACGCTGTTCAGTGCGGACAATGAATCCTGTGCCTTGGTACAGACAATCAGCCGGTTGATTGGGCTGTGGATCGTTTCAGGCGAGACAATATCCACAGCAAACCGGGAGATCTGCTCTGGCGTTAACAACTTGAGTGGAATGCGTTTCTGGTCAAATTGCTGATAGCTGCTTTCTCTCAGGATCAGGCGGGGGCTTTCCCCCTTATGGCAAAGGCTGGCGGCCCAAAGGCAACCGATGCTGCCTGCGCCCAAAATATACCAGGGATCATTGTCCATTAATCTCTAAAGTCCATCAGCGAATGAAGATACGCCGAGTCTACCATTTGCTGCCTATACTCAAACAGCTGGTGTTTTACAGCTTTTCTAAACAAGAGTGGGAGATAGACAATGAGTCATACCTATAAAATGACTGAACTGGTAGGCAGTTCAACGGTCAGTAGTGATGATGCTATTCAAAATGCCATCGCTGCCGCTGGCATGACCCTGGAGCATATGGGTTGGTTTGAAGTGGTGGAACAGCGTGGCCATATCGAGGATGGCAAAATTGCCCATTGGCAGGTGACGGTAAAAATTGGCTTCAGGCTTAAGGGCAAAGATCAGTAGTTTCCGTCAAAAGAATCTGATCCTGCATATTCACCTGAACCTTGTCGCTGGTGTATTGATTTTCTCCATGGTCTTTCCAATACAATCATGGATACAATAGTTGTTAATTGTTTCTTTCGATTTCTCAAGGAGATCATTCGCTATGCCTTCATTTGACATTGTCTCTGAAGTGGATATGCATGAGCTGGCCAACGCTGTCGACCAGGCAAATCGTGAACTGACTACCCGCTTTGACTTTCGGGGTGTTGCTGCCAGCTTTGAGAAAAGTGGTGAAAAACAGATTGTTATGACCACCGATGCCGACTTTCAGCTGGTTCAAATGGTAGAAATGCTGAAAACCAAGATGGTCAAACGGGGTATTGATGTTAAATGCCTTGAAGTAAAAGACCACTACGGTTCTGGCAAACAGGTCAAGCAGGAAGTGGTGGTTCGGCAGGGGCTGGATAAGGATGTGTCCAAAAAGATCGTGAAAATGATCAAGGATGCCAAGCTGAAAGTTCAGGCCGCCATCCAGGGCGATCAGGTTCGGGTGACCGGCAAGAAAAGGGACGATTTGCAGACTGTGATTGCCTTTTTACGGGAAGCCGATTTGGACATGCCGCTGCAGTACAATAATTTCAGAGATTGATTGACTGCTTGTGACACAGAAAACCGTTTTCATTGGATGGTGGAAACGGTTTTTTATTTCCCGGTTAAGCTGATATCTTCTTTTTTAAAATAGAATTTTTATTTCAAGAAGCATGGCGCTGTAAAATTTCATATTTGCGATGGAGCATATTGCATGGGGCTGGCAGCAGATTCTTCGAAGAATTGGGGTGACGCCTGTAAAAGCTTTTTTAATCGTCGGGTGATTGCACTTCTTTTTCTAGGTTTTTCAGCAGGCCTGCCCATTCTGTTGATTTTCAGTAGCCTTTCCCTCTGGCTTCGTGAGGCTGGGGTAGAACGCAGTGCCGTCACTTTTTTCAGCTGGGCAGCGTTAGGTTATTCCTTCAAGTTTGTCTGGGCACCGCTGGTTGACCGCATTCCATTGCCGGTTTTGCACGGTCTGCTTGGGCGTCGCCGGTCATGGTTATTGTTATCCCAGGCCTCGGTTATTGCCGCACTGTTGTTTATGGCAGCCCATAACCCTGCTGATGGTCTGTTCTGGATAGCCTGTGGTGCGGTAATGCTTGGCTTTTCCTCGGCCACACAGGATATCGTTATTGATGCCTATCGAATAGAAGCGGCGGATGATGACCTGCAGGCCATGATGTCCTCTGCTTACATTGCCGGATATCGAGTTGGTATGCTGGTGGCCGGGGCTGGTACCCTGGCACTGGCCAGCTGGTTTACCATGACGGACGAAGGCAACTACGACTATTTGGCCTGGGCCTGGGCCTATCGCTGTATGGCCGTGTTTATGCTGATTGGGGTTGTTACCACGCTGATGGTTGCTGAGCCGGATGTTGATCGTACTTCCGAGTCGTCGCACAGTACCGTTGATTATCTGCGTTTTCTGTTGCTCTTTGCCCTGGCGGCAACCGTATTTGCCATCTCTTTTACTCAGCTGGCTGATGCTTTTGGTGCTCTGAAAACCTTTTTGGTGGATACCGGGTTGTCTGCGCCCATCGCTGCTTTTCTGGCCGGTGCCGGACGATTTGCAATTAGTGTAGCTGCATCAGGGGTTACCGCCTGGTTGCTGGTGAAAGCTCATCTTGCGCCAAGAGCAATGGTGAAGGAGACTTACGTCGCACCCTTTGCTGACTTCTTTGACCGTTATGGCAAAGTAGCTATCTATATACTGCTATTGGTAGGGACCTACCGTATTGCTGATATTGTTATGGGCACGATAACCAATGTGTTCTACAACGATATGGGCTATACCAAAGAGCAAATCGCCACCATCACCAAAACCTTTGGCCTGATCATGACCATTGCCGGTGGCTTTTTGGGCGGAGTGTTGGCTATTCGCTTCGGTGTGTTGCGAATTCTCTGGGTAGGTGCATTGCTGGCGGCATTGTCGAATGTGCTGTTTGCGTTTCTGGCCAATCTTGAACCATCCAGCCTCTATTTAAGCCTGGTGATTGCGGCAGATAATCTCAGTGGTGGCATGTCGTCCGCCGCGTTTATTGCCTTTTTATCCAGCCTGACCAACCGGGCCTTTACGGCCATGCAGTACGCTATTTTCAGCTCCCTGATGACGTTGCTGCCCAAGCTGCTGGCCGGTTATTCAGGCACCTTTGTGGATTCCCTGGATTATCCGGTATTCTTTATTGGTTCAGCGTTGCTGGGGCTGCCGGTTTTATGGCTAGTGTCGTATGTAGGACGTTTGCTGGAACGTCATCAGGCGGGTAACTAAGGAGGCTGTCCGAGAATAGACTGCCCTACTGCGGCGACAGCAAATTGGTCTAAAAATCCGCTTTTGTTCGGCAAATAGCCCCGCTATTCACCTCACAAAACCGAATTTTTATCCTCAATTTTCTGCCGTCCTCGCTACGGGCGCTATTCTCGGACAGCCTCCTAAGGAACTGTCCTGAAATAACTTCTACATCCGATGTTGCCCAGTAAAGAAAAAACCTTGCCACGGAGTCACGGAGGCACGGAGAAAAGAAAAAATCTTTTCCTCTGTGACTCCGTGCCTCCGTGGCGAAAAAGAGGAAGTTGTTCAGGGACAATTCCTAAAACCTGGTGAGGGCTGCATCCTGAAGAGGATAGCTATTCCTGCGGCAAAAATTCAGAGTGTGTTGCAAAATGCTTTTCAGCCTTTTGCAACATCCTGTTAATGGGGTTCAGCAGGCTTGTCGTTTGATGTGTCCATGAGTTCGGCAATCAGTCTCTGCCGCCAAAACTCCCGGGTTTCATCGTTGGGCAGTTTGTTCAGAGTATCCTGACAGATATGAACCATCGCCTTGAGAATATTTTCTTCAGGGTAATTCAGATTTTCCAATTGGCGAATAATTTCGACGGCCAGGGCAATATCTTCCGGCGCTCCATCCATGTATTTACTCTCCATGCCATTGATGCGCTTTCAGGTTGATTTTTCCGGATGAGATGGTCACTCCCTCCTGCTCCAAACGCTGTTTTTGCTGGCTGTATCGACTCGACCCATCAGGGAATGAAATCTGACCTTTGCCGTTAATAACCCGGTGCCAGGGAAGGTCGGTCCCGGCGGGCAACTGTTTCAGGATATTACCCACAACACGCG
Source organism: Thalassotalea sp. G20_0 (assembly GCF_017744175.1). Lineage (NCBI taxonomy): Bacteria > Pseudomonadati > Pseudomonadota > Gammaproteobacteria > Alteromonadales > Colwelliaceae > Thalassotalea > Thalassotalea sp. G20_0. The sequence continues at coordinate 181,477 of NZ_JAGHQV010000004.1, forward strand.
CATAACCGGGGGCTCCTGCCATATCTGCCAGTTGGCCATAGGTTACCACACAGCCTTTCGGAATCCTGCTGATCAGGTACCATATTTCCGAAGGAGTAAAGGGGGCGGTCAATGTTGGTTCTCCACGATACTTTCTATGATGATCGCCATGATACTCTTCATCATAAGACCGACCATAAATAATAGATTTCAGGATATTTGAAAAGTTTGGAATGGGAAAGGAAATTGTGGATTCTGTCGTATTTATGAATTTTACAGGTGGATAATCTGTCCGGGAGAAATCCTTTTATGTTGCTCCAAAGGAGCCTTCTATCCGGGTTGCTGGGAATATTGTGTCTGTTTTCTATCAGTATGACATGGGCTGATACCGTCTGGATGAACAATGGTGATGTGCTGTCTGGCGATATTGTCAAGCTGGATTCTGGCAAGCTGAGTCTACAAACAAAGTATGCAGGTACTATTGAGTTGGACTGGCGCTATGTCACGGCCCTGGACTCGGATAAAACATTCTGGGTTAGCCTGATTGGTGAAGAGAAGGCCAGATTGCGGCGGTTTGAAGGCCAGCAGACAGGCGTTGCGGTTATTGATGAGAGTGGTCGAAAGCGCTCTTTCTCAGCAGTATGGCCGGTTGCCGCTATCCATATTGAAAAGCCGGTGATTGCTGATACCTGGGCGCTGGGAGGTAAGCTTGTTGCCACGCTGGACAGCAAGTCCGGCAACGATGATGAGTTGTTGGTTGGTGTTGAAGGCAAGCTCAATATTGATGACCAGTGGAATAAAAATGCTTTTTACTGGGATATTGAAGTGGAAGATGATGACGGCGTTGAAAGCTCCGAGTGGCAGGTTGGCTACTCATACAGCCGTTACCTGGATGAGCACTGGTTTGTGCAGGGAGCGGCAGAGCAGGAATATGACTCGGAAGAAGATCTGAGAACACGTACATCAGTGGGCGGTGCCTTGGGCTATCGTTTTTGGGAAACCGCTGAAAGGGCGCTGAAAACCAGTGGGGGTATCAGTCAGCTCTGGGAGGATTATATTGCCAATGAATCGCAGCGGGATTATGCCTTGACCTGGATCTTTAACTACCGAACACGGCTCATTAACAACTGGGAATATTTTGCCAACAGCAGAACGTTCTTCCGGCTAAAACAGTCTACGACGCTGGTTAATGTCAATCAGGGGTTAAATATTGGACTGACTGATCGCATTACCTGGAATCTGACGCATATTGTTGATTACGACAGTGACCCGGTTGATAAGACCCGGAATGTCGACAGCCGAATCAAAATGGGGATTGGTTACCAATGGTGAGGTCCGGGGCGCTGCAGATGGGTGCACACTGGCAGTCGTCCTCTTATGGGCATAAAAAACCGGGTTCTTATCAGGCAGCGCCTGAACGGGTACTGCCTTGAGAGTGGGAAGGCCGGTTTCTGTTGCTCCGACTGCTCAGTAAGTTGCTTCTCTTCACGCTGTTCCTGTAAAGCCCGCATAGTGGTTTCCAGCCAGTTGGCTGCACGATAAAGCAGCGAATGTCTGGTTAAATTATCACAGTGTTGATGTTCAAGGGGAAAAATCAGGGTTTTTCTGACTTTCATTGCTACCGGGTACTTTTTCAGAATTACTTCTGTTAATAGCGGCAGCAGGGCGTTTTGATTGATGACAGATGACAGCTTTTTTACCCTTTCGCCTTTGGCAATGTACAGTTACGCCAGGCGGGCTCCCGGAAGTAAAGAGGTGCTGCCCATACAGTAAGCAGACACTCCAAAACCTCGGGCTGTTAAAAGACGGGATCGTCAATTTGGCATAGTACGGGCTATTGGGGTCATAAACCTGAGGCAGAGACGCTTTCAGCCACTTCTTCACCGTGGGGCGTCATTTCAGCGTAGGCTTTTCTATCCCGTTGTGATGTAGGGCAGGGTTGATTTCCGTGTGAACAGAAAACACAGCAATCGCCTTCCTGTGGGGTAATCAGTTTCTGGCAGTTTCTGCATTCGTAAAGGTAAACACAGGCATCCTGAGGCATGGTTTCAACCGCATGGTGAAGACAGTCCGGGCAGGTGATGATGGACGTAGATACAAGAGTTTTGGCGCTTAAGGTATAGTTTTTACTGGACATACTCTTTCTCCTGGCACTTCCTGTGCCGTTCGTTGCATTTTTCTCTTTGGGCATAGGATAGAGTTATCGGCCTCCGTGTTGGTTTATTGACAATGAATACTTAAATCAAGGTGCACTGTCGTTTTTTGACGGACAAATACGTAACAAAAGCACCTCTTTTCAAACTACCCTATCTGACTTTTTATAAAAAGAGCAGCATGAATCAGGCCAGTTACGATACAAGCATAAAAGGGAAATATGACCGTTTACTGACAGCCATAAAAAAACCGGACATTTCTGTCCGGTTTTTTATGGGAACAATTAAACGAACTTAGTCGTTTTCAGCCTGAATAGCAGTCAGGGCAATGGTGTAAACGATATCGTCGACCAGTGCACCACGGGAAAGGTCATTCACTGGCTTGTTAAGACCCTGAAGCATTGGACCGACACTGATAACGTCCGCACTGCGCTGTACCGCTTTGTAGGTAGTGTTACCTGTGTTGAGATCCGGGAAGATAAACACGGTCGCACGACCCGCAACGTTACTGCCGGGAGCCTTGCTCTGGGCTACCGACTCAACGGAGGCCGCATCGTACTGCAGAGGACCATCGATAATCAGGTCAGGGCGTTTGGCTTTAACGATTTCAGTTGCCTCGCGCACCTTCTCGACATCGGCACCGATGCCAGAGGTTCCAGTGCTGTAACTGATCATCGCAATACGTGGCTCAATACCGAACGCAGTGGCTGAGTCGGCGCTCTGAATGGCGATATTGGCCAGCTGTTCTGCATCCGGGTTTGGATTAACGGCACAGTCGCCGTATACCAGAACCTGGTCAGGCAGCAGCATGAAGAAGACGGAGGAGACCAGCCCGCCAGCATCTTTCTTCGTCTTGACCAGCTGGAATGCCGGACGGATGGTGTTGGCGGTGGTGTGTACTGCACCAGAAACCAGACCATCTACCTCGTTCAGAGCCAGCATCATGGTACCGAGGACTACGGTATCTTCCAGCTGAGCTTCCGCCATCGGGGCGGTAAGGCCTTTGTTCTTGCGCAGCTCGACCATCGGGTCAACATAACGGGCGCGGATGCTATCAGGTTCCATGATGATCAGGCCATCCGGCAGGGTGATGCCGTTGTCTTTAGCGACCTGTTCAATAACGCTGCGCTGCCCGAGAAGGATACATTGGGCGATACCACGCTCCTGACAGATAACGGCAGCCTGAATAGTGCGTGGCTCATCGCCTTCTGGCAGAACAATACGCTTATTGGCACCCTGGGCTCTCTGCACCAGCTGGTAACGGAAGGCAGGAGGGGAGAGTCTGCGCTCTGCCAGGGCAGAACATTGTTGCTTAAGCCACCCGGTGTTCAGGTTGGCCGCGATGGTGTCCATGACCAGTTCAACACGAGCAGCGTCGTCAACCGGCAGTTCGTTATGGCGACGATCCAACATGGTTGCCGTGGTGTAAGAGTCTTCTCCGGTCATCATGACAGGAAGACCTGTACCAATGGCCTTGCTGCACAGTTCCATCACAGGTTTGGAGGGCGTGATACCACTGGTCAGCAGAAGACCTGCCAGGGGAACACCGTTCAGGGCCGCCATACAGGTGGCCAGAATGATGTCATCACGGTCGCCCGGAGTAATCACCAGATTACCTGGCTTCAGGTGATGAATCATATTGGTGGGCGTTCTGGCACTCAGGGTGTAAGAAGTCACCCGACGGGTATCCATCTCACCGGCATTGATGATGTCTGCTTTCAGGTGCTCGGCAATATCCATGGTTCTTGGTGAAGCCAGGTTATTGTCAAACGGAATATAGCCCAGTGGCTGGAATGGCTTGCGGGCAAATTCTGGCAGACTCTGGAAATGGCCATCTTTATTCAGACTGGCAACCGCTTCCGGCGTCAGTTTATTCAGGGCATAACCGACAACATTCGGGTTCTTGATGCCACCAAAGCTGTCGGCAGCGATTTCCAGTTTGTCGGCCAGGTCTGCCAGAGAGTCATTACCGGGCTCAGACACCAGAATGATGTCAGCATTAATGGTTTTGGCAATGTTGCTGTTCAGGCGATTGGCGTAGGGCATTTCCCGGGTCGGAACCAGACCTTCTACCACCATCACGTCACAGTCCTGAGAAGCCTGTTCAAACAGGGCTACGATCTCTTCCATCAGGACATCGCCCTTGTTGTCACCAAGCAGGTCTTCAGCACGATGGGAGGCAATGGGGGTAGGTGGCTCATGGTCCATGATGCGCTGAACCAGTTTGGTGGAACGCTCTGGTCCAGTGTCGCCTACATGCAACTGGGCAATAGGCTTGAAGAACTTGACTCTGAGACCGAGATTATCGAGTGCTCGAACCAGGCCCAGGGTAACGGAGGTCAGGCCAACACCATAACGTGTTGGTGCCAGGAAAAATGTACGCATATCCGGACAAATCCTTCTCATGAAATACTGATATAAAAACAGGAGGTGAAACCTCCTGTTGCTTACATCCAGACAACCAGTTTAGCCAGCAATCAGTGCTTCGGTATCACGGGCAATCATCAGCTCTTCATTGGTCGCGACAACCATGGCTATGGTTGAACCGGGTTTGGTGATAACACCGCTCTTGCCACGGAAGGTCTCTTCGTTGGCCTGTCCATCAACCTCAAAGCCGAAGATGGACAGACGCTCTATTACATTCTTACGAATCGTGCTGGAGTTCTCACCGATACCGCCAGTGAATACCAGTGCATCAATGCGGCCCAGCTCGGCAGCAAAACCGGCCAGTTTTTTGGCCAGAACGTGGCAGAAGATGTCCAGAGTGAGCTGGGCACGCTCATGACCTTCTGCTGCGGCATTTTCAAGAACACGACAATCGTTGTCCAATCCAGACAGACCCAGCATGCCGGATTTTTTGTTCAGGAGGTCGATGATCTCGTCCAGGGAGTAGCCGCACTGCTTGTTCAGGAAGCTGAATACGTTCGGGTCAATATCACCGGAACGGGTACCCATTACCAGCCCTTCCAGCGGCGTCAGGCCCATGGTGGTATCAACGGATTTACCGTTTTTGATCGCACAGGCACTGGCACCGTTACCCAGGTGCGCAACCAGGATAGCACTGTTGTCCAGGTCCAGACCCAGCATGTCGGCAGCGGTTTTGCTGACATAACGGTAGCTGGTGCCGTGCATGCCATAACGACGCAGACCGTGCTCTTCGTACAGGTTGTAAGGAACTGCGTACAGGTAGCTTTCTGCTGGCATGGTCTGGTGGAATGCTGTGTCAAATACTACGGACTGTGGCAGCTCCGGGAAGTATTTTATGCAGGCACGGATACCCAGCAGGTGAGCAGAGTTGTGCAGAGGTGCCAGGTGGCTGCAGTCTTCGATGCCCTGGATCACTTCATCAGTGATCAGGGTGGATTGGGTGAACTTCTCACCACCGTGAACAATACGGTGACCGATGGCTTCGATGTGTTCCATCAGGTTGTTCTCACGGAGAATGCCCACCAGTGCTTCGATAGCACCTTCGTGGCCAGCAGCGCCAAGATTCAGGGTTTGCTTCTCGCCGTTCAGTTTCCAGGTGATGGAGGCTTCGTTGCCCACGAGGCATTCAGCAATGCCGCTGATGCTTTCCTCTTCGGTTTTCGGGTTGATGACTGCGAACTTCAGGGAAGAACTGCCACAGTTGATAACCAGAACGCTGTCTTTGCTCATAGAATCTATTACCTGTGAAAATGACCGCGCAGTTTCCAAAAATGCCCGTGTAATGCTTTTAATGTAAGCGTATTGTCACGAATATCGTCAAACGCCACGGCCGGAACCAATCACACAAAGACTCCCCGGGAATAATATCCGTAATGGAGATGGCAGAACATTGAGGAGGAAACATTGTTTTTGTATGGTGAATAGTGGTGCTATTTACCGGAAAAAACGAATGTCTGAACTCATGTGCTGTCACTGCAGCAGAACGGTCTATTCCCGGGCAACCTCCCGGATGATCATGGCTTGTATAAAGTAGAGAAGCGGTATGAAAATATTATAACCATTGACCTGTGTCGGTGGACTGCGTATTGATGCGTATATCGTAACAAGGCTGTGGTTAATTGTTCTCCAATGTGTCAGATAATATCAGAGGTTTTGTTCCAGTGCCGGAAGAACCAGCTGATCGATCATCTCCGGAACATTGGCAGCCAGCTGCTGCAGCTCATTCTGGTAAAGCCAGCCATAGCTTCCTGCGGCAATCAGGGCCAGTAATGGAATCCACAGGCCAAAAACCTGGGCAATTCTTCCGGCGGAATAGGGAGTTGGCCCAAACCGGTTGGTATTTTCAGTACCTGAAGAAAAGGTCAGCCATAACAGAAACAGAAGGTTGATGCCCGGGACCACTAACAGCAGGCTCTTCCAGCCACTGCGGTCAAAATCATGAAGCCTTCTGGCTGCCATGGCCAGCATAAAGAGGCAGGCAATAGTCATCAGGCCCAGTGTCAGGTGCAGTGACTCCAACGGTGGGTAGAAAGGCGTCAGGAGAGGGGTTAAAAGCCCCGGAACCCAGCAGGCGCAGACGACCAGCAGCGCAATCACCCAGAGGGAGGCGATAAATCGCACTCTTCCCATTCTGGGGAGCAGTTGAAACTTCCCGGATGATTCGGCCGGTTGTTTCTGCTCCTTCTCCGTGATGGTTTCCGGTGGCGTTTGGGGCAGTTCTTCATTATTGGTCATAGAGAGAATCCGGCAATGGGCTCCTGCCTTCATCATGGCTCTTTCATAAGGACGGATTTCACTGGCGGTCAGATTCTTGCGAATAATAACCGGCTTTCCTGAGAATAGACTTTTCAGTTCTGCCTTGTCGGCATTCAGGAGCTCTTTCAGGTTTTTTCGAACCTTTCTTTCCTTAAAGCCTGGCAGTATTTCTCCTTCGAAAACCAGTTTATAGAATGAGTCATCCATGGCGGCCTGTCCTGAAATATGTCCTGAGACAGGTTATCGGCGGGCATGGTGGAGACTGAGGCTTTTTTGTGGTTAACCCCAGAGAGTATAAAAATCGTAAAGGAGCAGCGGGTTTCCTTGGATTTTATGCTCCAGATGGTCAGCCTCCTAAAAGGGCTTAACAACCACCAGAATGACAATACCCACAAGGAAGACTACAGGAATTTCATTGAAAACTCTGAAAAATGTGTGGCTGTGGGTACTGGTGCCGTTGGCCAGTTGCTTCATATAGCGGGCACACATATGGTGATAGCCCACGGTCAGAGCTACCAGGGTCAGTTTTGCATGCATCCAGGGGGCACTGATGTAGCTGGGGATGTAGTGTAACAGCCACAGGCCAAGAGTCAGGGTGGCAATCATGGAGGGGGTGGCGATGCCGCGCATCAGCTTTCTTTCCATGATGACAAAGCGATCTTTACTGATCTGGTCTTCACTCATGGAGTGATAGACGAACAGCCTCGGCAGGTAAAAGAGAGCTGCAAACCAGCAGGTCATGGCGATAATGTGAAAAGCTGTTACCCAAAGCATGGTTAAACCCGATTGTTATTGAATTTGTAAGCATTCTTACAGGTTAGAAAAGTAAATCAAGTTGCATGCTTTGAATTTCCTGATTTAGCACTTTTGGGACTGTGGATTTATAGCCGTTACTTTTTTTCCTCACTGCTTGCTTTCATATAATCAGCGTACAGGTATGGCCAGTTTTTCGACCACCATGGAGGGTTTGGGATATCTCGAAGAGCTGCCCGTAAACCGTGATAACATGAGATGACGAAGTCATTTGTTGCCAGTAAGTCTTTATTCCGAATTCTATCGGCCAGGAATATTTCTGATTCTGTTTTGAGTTTGACCAGTTTTTTTCTGATATCTTTCCTGCTGCTCATTAACTCTGGTCTGCTGATCATCAACTCGGAGATTTTGTCGCAGAGAAGCCTGAGATCCTCCCGGAGCCCCTGAGGCCTGCCGATGATGTTTTGCAGTAATGTGGGGTCAGTTTTTTGTTCTTCCAGGACACAACGGCCTCTGGCCAGTTTGGCTTCTGCTCTATATTTATCTTGACGGGTGGTAAGCCAGGAGTGAGATGTCCTGTTGTTCAGGCTTTCTTCCATAAAGTGGTCGCATATCAGCGTTGCCAGCTGTGTTATTGCCTGTTTCTGAGGTTTAACTTTTTGTAACGGGTTGATCAATTGAATGTCGTCCGATTCCCAGACACAACAGGCGAAAAAAAAGCGCCTGCACTCTTCCCTGGAAAAACCTTTTGGGCGAACTCTGCCCCCCGTTAAAATTCTGGTTTCGCACTCTTCCATTAACTGTGTCAGTTCGGAGGTGATTGTTTTATAGGTATTTGGATGCTCATGTAACTGAAGAGTAAGCTCCGGGCTGCTCAACAGTCTGAAGCATGGAGAACCGGGTACTTCCGGGCTGTCTTCTTCACGTTGCTCATCAAATGATGGCCACCAACCTGAATCATGTTGAATTGGCGAATCTGCTTCTTCTGGTAAACAGTCATGGATGGTTTTTATTTCATGAAAGATTTGATGGATTGATTCTAAAATGACCTTTTGTTTTTCGTCGATGTCTGGCATTTTCTTAGGTATGTTGAGCAGTTCTTCAAAATCCTGAGCGTTTTTTTCTTCTGCTTGTCCGTTTAAAAGCGCAAGCTTGTCTTGTGAGAGGTTGGTTGCTTCTGGTAACTGCATTAATTTCGCCAGCTGTTTTTTTATTTTATCGAAATTAGTGTAAAGAGCTGCCGGGGAAACGGCGGTTCTTTGCTCAGGCTCATACCATGACATGAAATCAGTAACGGTTATCTGGCCAGTAGCTAACGCTTTAACTTTAGCCCTGATCAGTGCTTCAGCCGAAATGCCCTGTACATCAATAGAGAGTGCTGAATAAAGTTCGGGTCGACTTCGTTTTCTGGCTGAGGCAGGCGTTGATGTCGTTGCTGAAATATCGGGCGCTTTTATGGTTCGCCTGAAAGAGTTACGAAAGCCCTTGACTGCACGCCCCATGAAACCCGGCCTGGCAGAAGGCTCAGTGGTATTATCTTGACTTGGCGTTCCTGGCAGAGCGCTAATGTTTGAGGTTGCTCCCAACTGGTTGGCATCCATCGGTTACACCTTTTTATTGATCTTCTCGTTTTCTAATCGTTTATAAAATGGCTCATTTGCCCCAGATAGACGTGAATCTATCCAATATTCTTGCTGGCTGAATGTCTCAAGCATCATCATTAGTCATTAATGCAACTACTGTGCGTTACTGAGAAAACGCTCAATTGATTGCAGAGTAATAACACCAACAGCGTTGCATATCTCTACTTTTTTTCGCCCGTTCTTTTCCATGACCAGCAATACATCGAGACCTTTATCAAGCATGGTTTCACGAGCTTCATATAAGGTAGACTGCATATCAATGGGCAGTGTCTGTATAACAACGTTGTCTCTTATCTGACTGGTTATATCCTCCCCTCTCTTTTGACATTCAAGCAAGTCTTTAGTTCTGATAATTTGCCCTGATTGTTGATCGCCCAAGACGACCCAATGACTGCTTGTGCCGTTTATCTTCTTGAGCTCATTTGGTGCAGGCTCTGACGATAATGTCACCAGCTGTCTATCCATCAAACCCGCCACCCCTGTTCGATTCAACAACTGGGTCATCGGGGAAAGCTGAATACTCTGTCCACGAACCAGGAACTGCATGGCAAAGATACTCTGTTGTCCACAGATCTGGCTGGAGGTCAGACAGGCAATCACGATAGCCAGCATGGCTGGCAGAATAATCTGGGAACTGTGGGTCAGCTCCAGCACGGTAATCAGGGCCGTCAACGGAGCCTGAAAGATCGCCGCCATCATGGCGATCATCCCGGTGATGACATGAAAGGTGATATTGGTAGAAACCCCCGGAAACTGCTTAGCCAGTATAGCACAGCAGGCACCGACTGCGGCTCCTATCATCAACGATGGTCCGATCATTCCTCCGGGAACGCCCAGACCGATGACCAATGGCGTAATCACCAGCTTGGCCGCCAGCAGGATAAAGAGAAACTGCAGATTGACCTCGTCGCCATTCAGCAGGGCTTCAATAGTGTCATAGCCAATGCCCATGGCTGCTGGGACCAGAACGGCGACTACGCCCATTAGAAGCCCTGCGATTAACAGTGGCAATACGACCTTATTCTGGCGCTTTTGCATGGCAAAGATATTAATTTGAATAAACGCTGCGGCAAGAAGGCCAATAATGACCGCAGTGATTGCCGTCACCACCAAGTCTTCGGGTACGGCAGAAGGAATGATCGGGATCTGAAAAGCCGGGTTAGGGCCGTAAACCGTTTGGGTCAGAACGGAAGCCACCACAGCGGATGCCATGACCGGAATAAAGCTTTCCAGTGAATACTCTTTCATAACCACTTCCATGGCAAAGATCACCCCGGCCATGGGCGTATTGAACAGTGCGGCAATGGCTGCGGCAGTACCACAACCCGCCAGTACTCCCAGAGTGTTGGCAGGCAGTTTCAGCACCTGGCCCAGAAAGCTGCCTGCCCCTGCGCCCATATGTACCGCAGGCCCTTCACGCCCCACCGAGAAGCCGCTGACCAGGGCAATCAGTGCCGTCAAGAACTGTGTGATGGTGCCGGTAATGGGTAACCAGCCCCTGTTCAGGGTCAAGCGCTCGATCACATGGGCAATGCCAAAGCTCCTTTGCCCGGGGGGACAGCGCTTGATTAACAGGATCAGGGCAATGGCTCCCCCGATAGGTGACAGGAAGCGAACCAGGGGAGGGAGAGCTTCATAACCACCTTCCACCGATGCCAGCGTTGTAAATACCTGTTCAGGTATCAGGGCACGCTGAGAAACAACGCCAAAGTAAAAAAGCAAATCCTCAAAGGCGATAAGAAAGCCTCCGGCCAGCAGTCCGGTCATCAGTGCCATCAGGGTCAGTTGTGGCAGCGCTTCCGATTGTGCCAGACGCAGCCTTAAATTCTGTATCGAGGGGTTGTTGAACATAGACGCCGCCTGGGTAATGTTGTTCCGTTGCTGAGCGGTTATCGAGTGATTTTGTTTTCTGGCATGGGGGTGAAAATATGACTTTTTCAGGGTTATGGGCTTCAGTAATCGCTTATGCCGGAATTAAACAACGTCGGTTGACGTATGTAGTGTGCAGTTTACCGGATTGTCATTGCGTCACTCTACCTGTTAAAACAGTGTTTTTACTTTTCAGGTATGATTGAACAGTTTTTGTACATATAGCTGCTTCAGGAGAGATCGAGCGATGTCATCAGGAACACTGTCAGGCATTGTCATTTTGCTGTTTTTTACCGTGCTGGGTGATGTATTAAGCGACGCATTCAGTCTTGCGGTTCCGGGCTCTGTGATGGGGTTGATACTTCTGGTTATTTATCTTCAGTTGTCAGGCGGTGTCAGTGAGTCGCTGGATAAGGTGAGCCAGTTCTGTATCCGTTACCTGGCCGTGCTGTTTATCCCGGGCTGTGTTGGTATTTTCTTCCTGAGTGACCTGCTCTTGCAGCAATGGCTGCCTATCGCCCTGGCCATGTTGGTGGCGACCCCTGTTTCCCTGGTGTTAACGGCTGTTCTTCTGCAATGGCTGCTGAAACGCTTTGCCAGCGGCAGCGGAGAGAATCATCATGGATGAGGTGATCAGTTTCTCTTACGGACTACTACAGCGGCAAATGAACAACCCGGTTGCCATTTTGTTGATCAATCTGGGCGCTTACCTGCTGGCGGAAAAGTTGTTTAATCGTATGGGGCGCAAAGGGTGGTTTCACCCGCTGTTTATCACCAGCCTGCTGGTTTTCCTGATGATTCGCTGTTCTCCACTTGAGCCCGATCTGTATACCAGGCACAGCGAGTTGCTGAAGATGTTGCTGGCACCATTTACGGTAGCACTGGCGGTTCCTCTTTCACGACAGCTGCACACTCTACGTCAGTTAGCGGGACCTCTTCTGTGTACATTACTGATCGGTGGATTGCTGGCGGCGTTTATGGGTATGGGGATGGCTCTGGCAGCCGGCGGCTCAAGAGACGTGGTGTTATCCATTTCTACCAAGGCCGTAACCACAGCGGTTGCCCTGGTGATGGGCGAACAGTATGGCGCTATTATTCCCCTGGTGGCGGCGGTGGTCATTATTTCCGGCGTTTATGGATCGCTGGTGGGGCCGGCACTGTGTCGCAAGTTTGGCGTGACTGATCCAAGGGCCATTGGCTTTGCCATGGGCGTAAACGCTCATGCAGGTGGCACGGCCCGGGCTTTTGAATTGGATCTGACCATGGGAGTCTATTCCAGCCTGGGAATGTGTCTGTGTGCTGTCTATATGCCGCTTCTTGTGCCATGGCTGATCCGCCTATTATTGTAATTAGCCCTGAGAAAACCGGATGTTCGAAAAAGAAGACCTGATCAAAATCGCCAACCAGACCATGCCTTTCGGGAAGTATCAGGGCAGAAGGCTGATCGACCTGCCAGAGCCCTATCTTCTCTGGTTTGCCGGCAAAGGGTTTCCGGAAGGTGAGCTGGGTAAACTGCTGGCATTGACTCTGGAGATTCAGGTCAATGGGTTGAATGATCTGATTACGCCATTAAAAAACACTCAGTAGTCTCCTTCAGAAATGGAGCGACGATATCCCGGAGAGTTCTGGTAAGATCGCCGGGTCAAACAATAATCCAGACGTAACGGAAGCAGCAGATGATTAAAGTGGGGATTGTCGGTGGAACGGGCTATACCGGAGCGGAGCTGTTGCGGTTGCTATCGGTTCATCCAAATGTTGAGTTGCGTATGATCACCTCCCGTTCTGAAGCGGGAAAGCCGGTCAGTGAACTTTTTTCCGGGTTACGGGGAAAGCTTGATCTGAACTTTTCGCGTCCGGATAACCAACAGCTGACCTCATGTGACCTGGTGTTCTTTGCTACGCCCAATGGTATTGCCATGGAGTCTGTGCCGACATTACTGTCTGCCGACGTTCGGGTGATTGATCTGGCGGCTGACTTTCGTTTGCGCGATTCAGCGCTGTGGCAGCAGTGGTATGGTCTTGAACACGCCTGCCCGGAGGTATTGGCAGAAGCGGTCTATGGCCTGCCAGAAATGAACCGTGTCGATATTGCCAGCGCCCGGCTGGTGGCCAATCCCGGCTGCTACCCAACGGCAACGCAGCTGGGTTTATTACCCCTGGTGAGGGCAGGGCTGGTCAGTGGCAATATCATTGTTGATGCCAAATCGGGAGTCAGCGGCGCCGGCCGTGGTGCCAATGTGGGCACTCTGCTCTGCGAAGCCTCCGAGTCTTTCAAGGCCTATGGGGTTGCCGGTCATCGTCATTTGCCGGAAATTCGCCAGGGTATTGAGCGCATGCCAGAAACGGGTGTATCGCCATTTACCGGCGATCTGATATTCGTTCCCCATTTGACCCCAATGATTCGCGGTATCCACTCCACGCTGTATTGCACCGTCAAAGACCATAGTATTGACCTTCAGGGCTTGTATGAAAGTACCTTTGCCGATGAGCCCTTTGTTGATGTTATGCCGGTGGGTAGCCACCCGGAAACCCGGTCGGTTCGTGGATGTAACCAGTGTCGTATAGCGATCCATCGTCCACAGGGCGGGGACACGGTGGTGATATTGTCTGTTATTGATAACCTGGTCAAAGGGGCAGCAGGCCAGGCCGTTCAGAATATGAACATAATGTTTGGACTGGATGAAATGACCGGTCTGGACTTCCCTGCTGCTATGCCTTGATAAGAGACGGTATCATTATAGTCATAAAAAAACGCTGCTCCTCTCTGGTTTAGCAATCAGAGGGGGCATTGGGTTTTGTCTGATTTCAAGTTAATTGTAAATTTTTTATTTTCTTTAACAGAAATTTTATTCTCTTATTTTTTTGTCTATTTTTGATGGCCTAAAGAAAAAATAATATACAGAGGTTTTAGCTATGGACACGAAAGGTCATCAAGCAAATCCTGTTAATAACCAGCAGGTAACCTATCCACAATCACAACCGCCTCTTTCCTCATCAGACGCATGTCGATTACCCACTGGTTCTGGTCATCGAGCACCAGTGAATTACTTTGGATACTCCTTAAATTCACAAGATCCCAATAGGCAACATATGTCACATGCTCCCGATGACCGTCCGCATACCAACCCGGGTCACGTAAGAAACGTTGATTCTCTGGCACAAGGTGTTGTATCAACAGCCACTGTTCACCCGCAACTATACCCGGACCTTCCTTCTTTATATCCGGATCTTCCTCCATATTCGGATCCTCCGCCTCCATACCCCGGAACCGATGACCAACCTTCCGGGCTTGGCTCCCAACCATCAATAACCACCTCGTTTCCCTCTCCCATAGAAAAGTTTCGGCGAGCATTTACACCTGAGCAGCAATATGCGATCCAGCAGGTGCTCGGTGGTTCAATCAACGGATCAACCTGGCTGGCCTATCGACTGGCCGCCCTGAAAAATTATGAGCTGCATTTTATTATTGATAACAGCATGTCAATGGATATCCAGGATGGCATGGTACATCCTGAGGTCGGAGTAAAAATGTCCAGGTTTGAAGAGGCGGTCTATCGGTTGAGTCATGTTGCCGATTTATTAGCCCATATTCCGGTGATGGGAATAAAAATTCAAAGTTTCACTCAGGAATTCCCACCAATTGATACCGGCGGCACGCCAGCAGAGGTTGCGATGCAGATGAAGAGGTGTCTGGACAGTATTTTCATGGCTAAGAGACTCCCTTCAACCCCGCTTTATCCTGCTATGTTAAAAAGCATAGAAGAGTCTGAACGTTCTTGGCAATCTCCCCCCCGTATTATCTATGTATTTAATGATGGTGAGCCAAATCAGGGAGGCTCTAAAGATCAAATTTTTGAATTACTGAAACACAGAAAGGCTGAGAGGAGTCCGGTGTGCCTGGTTGCCTGTACTGATGTAAATTCATCAGTCAAGTGGATGAACGAGGCAGATGAGCAACCAAACGTTCATGTCGTTGATGATTTTCAATCAGAAATGAGAGAAGTGCAGGAGCACCAGGGAGAAACTTTTCCCTTTACAGAAGGCTTCTACCTTATGTCTACTTTGCTTGGGCCCATTGACCCACTGTTTGATAAAGCTGATGAAAATCACATCTTTGATCATGCGGATTATCAGGAGATCTGTGGCTATAGCGTATCGCCAGCGGAGTATGACTTATATCGAAATGAAGCTTATCGACTGCAAAACAGGCAGGCTGGAAATGAGCCTTATCGACTGCAAAACAGGCAGGCTGGAAATGAGCCTTATCGACTGCAAAACAGGCAGGCTGGAAATGAGCCTTATCAACAGCAAAACTGGCAGGCTGGAAATGAACCTTATCAACAGCAAAACTGGCAGGCTGGAAATGCACCTTATCGACAGCAAAACCGGCAGGCTGGAAATGAGCCTTATCGACAACAAAACTGGCAGGCTGGGAATGAGCCTTATCGACAACAATACTGGCAGGCCGAAAATGAAGCTTATCGATTACGAAACAGGCATAATGAAAATAATGAAAATTCTGATTACTGTTTAATTTCATAGCGTTACTCGCTGTCTGCAGGAAGTATGTATTCTCTGTCGCTTAACGGCTTGACCAGTTCAAACAGCGGATGGAAGTAGCGCAGCAGCCAGGGAATAGCGACTTGCCATCAACTTTTGACAAATAACGAAGGTTAACGATGACCTAGGTTTTTGTTTTTGTTTTTGTTTTTGTTCCTGATGATGGATAGACCCCCATAAGCTTGGCAAAAACCTCTTCTGCCTGTTTAATTTCTTCTTTTTTAAAGCCCTGGGTCATAGAGGGATTAAGATCGTAAAACCAGCGTCTCAGGCTGGTTCTCAGAGATGTCAGATTCTTCCAGTGTTTGCCTCGACGAAATATACGATCGATTGTAATTTCAATATCTTTTTTTGAGGTTGGCTCTTGCAGGCAGGCATTAATAGTGTCTTTAACCGCATCTAATCTTGCCTTAGTTCTTTTAGGGTGATTTTTAGAAGATTTTTTTTGGCAAGATACCTTTCTTTTCTTAATTGGCCGGGAGATCGCTTCTTCTTCTGAGTGTGATTTACCCTGGCTTCTGACTGGAGATGTTGTTTCCGCTAAGGGATCTTTCCGGAATCTGCGAGTTACTCTTTGAACTGAACTTTGGCATTTCAGGAGGCCTGTTTCAGAGTTTGCTGCACGGGGAGCTGCTTTTACTTTACTGGGGATAGCATTTCGTGCTGCGTTAATACTAGGGATATTATCGTATTTTTCTAAATAAATTAATTCTTTCAGAGTTTGGGTGTTTTCTTTATTATCAAAGGTGACGCCAATCGTATCGGTAATTTCACGAAAAAGGCTTTCGTGGGTGTGGCTGAACAATCGCATTACAGTGCAAAAGTCTGTTACTACAATATCAGCATCCTCGTGGTAAGGTTTATCCAGAAATTTGCTACTTCTACTGTCGGCCGTTGAATGAAAATCGCTTGAACAAAATTTTGAAAACTCAATTACGGTTCTCTCTTGTGGTGATATATATCTGGGCTTTGACTGCTCTACATCTTGTTGTGGCTCTGAACCTTCTTTAAGCATGAATGTACAGGGTTTTGCTGGTTTTATCCGGCCATTTATCATGGCTTGTCCGAGGAGCTTTTTTGCAGCTTGTCCGTGGAACTTTTTTGCAGCTTGTCCGTGGAACTTTTTTGCAAGAGGTCGTTGGATGTTGGCATCGGGGGTAATTGGTGTGGTGGAAATATCCATAATGAATGCCTTTAGCGAAGTTTATTCAAATAATGATATAAATTAGTTGTTTTATTTGGTGAAAAGTTCCCTGACTGGTGAAATTTAATTTTATTTGTGCATATTCAAGAGAATTTTTTAGAACAAAATGATGTAGGTAGTTGGCCAAAAGGAATCATATATTTCTGACTAAATGGGCAGTCACTCTCTGCAACTGCTCCATATAGGTATTGATAATGGCGAACCCTGATTAAATAGAATGATGGAACCAAACTATATTTTTCTTGTCAGACCTCCATAGCAGGCCGAATCATTTTAGAGGATTGAAGGTGTTTTTCAGAGTCAAGTGCTTATCCATAACCTCATTAACTGTATGTATTTACTTGCTTTCCTGTGTCTCCAGTGCTCATGGGAATCAAGACGTTCATTCATTAAATCGAGACGATGTTATCAATAAACTCCATCGTGCTGTTGACAGAAGCCTGCAGGAAGAGTTTGAAATTAATGGCCTTGCATCGGTTGCCAGTGGCATTGTTGGTTCAATGATCGGGGTCAGTTGGTCTGGTCTTGCATCGGCAATTACAACAAACAGTGCCAACCCGTTTTTTATTGATTTTACGATCAAGGCATTCCTCACCGGGGCTGCGCTGGGGACTCTTTCCGTGGTATCCCGAACGTATTTAAAGACTCCTTTCGATTACCTTCACCTGCCACTTGGCTGGGGATTTTACCAATTAGCACAATTGAAGGACCGGGTTTTGCATGAAGAGACATCCTACGAGCTGAAACAGAAATACTCAGAATTTCTCGACCCGGTTGCCGAACGTTTAAAGGCTGTTGCTGAGCAGGTTTTTGATATCCCTGCCGAGTACTGGACAATCACAGTCATGAATAGTAGCGTCCCCAATGCCTTTGCAACCAGTGGCTATAATATTGCGGTTTATCATTCTTCTTTTCCTCTGGTGAAAAATCAGGCTGGCATGGCCTGTTTTCTGGGGCATGAAATGGGGCATGTATTGGCAAAGCACATGGGGCAGGGTTTGAGTGATGTCCTTTTTCTGAATAAGCTGGCCCTGGCCAGTATTCCCTTTGCCAACTCAATTTTGCAGAATCGTGAAACTCAAGCTGACGAAATAGGCATCTATCTGACAGCCTTGGCGGGATATGATCCTTCAGAATGCTCCAGAGTCTGGAACAGGGCTATCGCTTTTAGTGGAAGTCTGCGAGAAGTGGTCAATATATTTCTTTCAGTACACCCGACCAGCAAGACTCGCATGAATGCTCTGAAACACCATGGCAATGCTTTACAGACATATTATTTGAACAAGTCGGAGGGGCTTGGCCTGGGACTGGAATACGAACTTTAATGGATGTTTGGTCAGCCTCCCGGGAGTAACTCAATTGTAGTTGCCGAAGTGACCGATCATCTGGTTAAAACTATGATCCCTGTGGTTACCTGATTATGCTGGCTTTATCGCATTCAGGGTTGCAAAACAGGTTTCTCTTGCTGAGGCAATAAAGCTGGCAATATAGGGTTGCTCCTTTTGTTCCGCTCTGATCGCTGCATACAGTGTTGACCACAACCCCTCTTTACCAAGTCGAACTGCCGCAACGTGCTCTTTATCAAGATATTCCGCCAGTGCCCAGCATGGCAGTGCAGAAACACCTCTCTGGCTGGCAACCAGCTGCAACATCATCAATGTTAACTCAGCAGTACGGATATCAGCAGGCTCAATATCTGCCGGGTCAAGAAAATCGTAGAAGACCGCCAGACGACCTTGTTCAACAGGGTAGGTGATCAGTACTTCCTGTTGCAGGTCAAGAGGTGTGACAAACTCTCGTTCCTTTAATGGGTGTGTTCTGGCAATGGCCAGTAGCATCTCATAACGAAAAAGGGGGATGTACTCGATGCCATCAATGGGCACTGGGTCAGAAGTGACCACAAGATCAAGTTCACCCCGGGAAAGAGCTGGTAAGGGGGCAAAATTAAAGGCGGTGGAGAAATCCATTTCTACTTCTGCCCAGTGTTGCCGGTACTCTGTGATGGTTGGCATTAGCCACTGGTAACAACTGTGACATTCAATGGCAATATGCAACCGTCCGGCTTTGCCGCCCGCCAATCTCATCAGGCGTTGTTCTGTAGCCTTGAATCTTGGCAGCACTTCTTCAGCCAGCTCCAGAAGATTTAACCCGGCAGTGGTAAACCGGGGTGGCCGGGATTTACGGATAAACACTTCCATCCCAATACGATGCTCCAGCTCTTTCAACTGATGGGACAAAGCGGATTGGGTGAGATGTAAACGGCTGGCGGCTTCTACCAGGCTGCCGCTTTGGTGAATGGCTTTCAATGTTTTAAGGTAACGTAACTCAAGACCCAGGTTTTGCTTTGTCATTATTTGCCTTTCTTCTGTCGTCAGTTCACAGTCAGTTCACAAGAGCATCATTATTAGTTTTTTTCATTTTTATTATTAGAAAAATGAGTTTGATTCAATTCTAACTCTCCAACAGAATCATGACTACTCTTTGATCAATCCTGAAAACAATAAGTCTGACGATCAGCCCGGAGTTATTTCATGATCACTACCCATAACCTTGGATTTCCCCGAATAGGTGCTAACCGTGAGCTGAAGAAGGCTCAGGAAAGTTACTGGCGCGGTGACCTGTCCAGGGCAGAGCTTTTGGAAGAAGGCCGTCGCCTGCGTAAGCGACACTGGCAGCTGCAGAAAGAATCAGGGCTTCATCTGATTCCGACGGGTGATTTTGCCTGGTATGACCAGGTGCTGAGCCACTCTTTGATGCTGGGTGCGGTGCCGGAGCGATTTTCGGAAGCGGACCCTGGTGATATTGATACCCTTTTTCGTATGGCCCGTGGTCGAGCGCCAACCGGAGAACCTGCAGCAGCCTGTGAAATGACTAAATGGTTTGATACTAACTACCATTACATAGTGCCGGAGTTGCACAAAGGCCAGAAGTTCCAACTGTCTAACACCGCTATTCTGGATGAAACTGCTGAGGCTATTGAACAGGGCCTCAGGGCAAAACCGGTACTGATTGGCCCGCTGTCCTGGCTGTGGCTTGGTAAAGTTAAGGGCGAGTCTTTTGACCGACTGGAATTGCTTGACAGTGTTGTCGAGGTTTATGGCAAAGTTCTGGCCAGACTGGCTGAAATGAATGTGGAGTGGGTACAGATTGATGAGCCCATTCTGGCTCTGGATCTTCCCCTGGAATGGCATCAGGCGTTTGAATCGGTATATAACCGGTTGCAAAGTTGCCATGTAAAAATTCTGTTGGCCAGCTACTTTGGTGGTCTCAATGGTACTACGACCACGGTCGTTAATCTGCCGGTGGATGGCCTGCATATTGATCTGGTCCGGGATCCGGATCAGTTACCGGCACTGCTTGATCGCCTGCCTGCCTACAAGGTTTTATCAGCGGGTGTTGTTAATGGTCGGAATATATGGCGCTCCGACCTGCAGCAGATAGTGCGGCAATTGAAGGAGGCAGAAGAGCGGCTGGGTGATCGGCTGTGGGTAGCGCCAAGCTGCTCATTACTGCATGTTCCGGTTGATCTGGAGCAGGAAACCGAGCTTGATGACGAGCTGAAATCCTGGTTTGCCTTC
The DNA here is from genome assembly GCF_017744175.1 of Thalassotalea sp. G20_0. Taxonomy (NCBI): domain Bacteria; kingdom Pseudomonadati; phylum Pseudomonadota; class Gammaproteobacteria; order Alteromonadales; family Colwelliaceae; genus Thalassotalea; species Thalassotalea sp. G20_0. Next base: position 201,899 of record NZ_JAGHQV010000004.1, read on the forward strand.
GCCAGGCAGAAGTGTGAAGAAGTATCCGTGATTGGTCGGGTTTTATCCGGAGGGCAGCAGGCACAGGATCCGGCGGTGTTGACATTGATTTCCGAGGCCGAAAAAGCGGTATCTGCCAGACAACAATCCCAGCGGGTTCATAATTCAGCGGTTGAACAACGGTTGACGTTATTGAATGATGACAGGGATATTGATCATCGTCGCTCACCTTATGCGGTCAGGGCAACGCTACAGCACGAAAAACTGAATCAGCCTGAATTTCCTACAACCACCATTGGCTCTTTTCCCCAGACACGGGAGATACGACAGAAGCGCTTACAGTTTCGCAAAGGGGAGCTGGATGAGCAGTCTTATATCGAAGCGATGCAAGCGGAAATACGCAAGACTATTAAAAGGCAAGAGTCGCTTGGTTTGGATGTTCTTGTCCATGGCGAGGCAGAACGTAATGATATGGTTGAGTACTTTGGCCAGCAGCTGGAAGGGTTTGCCTTCACTGCCAATGGCTGGGTACAGAGTTATGGCAGTCGCTGTGTAAAACCCCCCATTATTATTGGTGACATTAGCCGCCCTGAGCCGATGACCATTGCATGGAGCCGCTATGCCCAGGAGCAGACCAGCCAGCCGGTTAAAGGCATGTTAACCGGGCCGGTAACCATTCTTTGCTGGTCATTTCCGAGAGATGATGTCAGCAGGGAAACGTCCTGTCTGCAGTTAGCGTTGGCCTTAAGAGATGAAGTTGTTGATCTGGAGAATGCGGGTATTGGGATTATTCAGATTGATGAGCCAGCCATTCGGGAAGGCTTGCCGTTGAGAAAAGCAGACTGGCCTGCATACCTGGAGTGGGCGGTGAAGAGCTTTCGCATTGCTGCCAGCGGCGTTAAAGATGAAACCCAAATCCATACCCATATGTGTTACAGCGAGTTTAATGACATTATTGAATATATTGCCGCCATGGATGCGGATGTCATCACCATAGAAACTTCCCGCTCTGATATGGAACTGCTGGATGCTTTTGAAGCGTTTGAATACCCGAATGAGATTGGACCCGGAGTTTATGATATTCATTCGCCAAATGTGCCCAGTATTCAGTGGATTCAACAGCTGATGACTAAAGCGGCACAAAAAATACCCAAACAACGTTTATGGGTAAATCCGGACTGTGGCTTAAAGACCAGAGACTGGCCGGAGGTAGAAGACGCTTTAAGAAATATGGTTGCAGCTGCGAAAATATTAAGATCCGGTTAAGTGAGGTTACCACTGCCTAAAGAAAAAAAGCTGGGTCATGAGTAGTAAATCTGAAAAAGTGCCCAGCTTTTTACCCTTGTTTAAATTGAATAATATAGGAAAAGTATCGTATTTTTTTATTTTATAGTCTCAGGCTTTTATAAATCTTATTTTGCTGTGTCTTTTTTGTTCTGGGTTGATTGTTTTTCAGGGCTTCTTTTAATTGGTATTTTTCTCTATCTGATTTTTCTATTTTATCAATCATCAGCTGTCGTTCGGCCTGTAAAGAGTTGAGTTTTTGTTCAAGGTCAGCCACCTTTTTTTGTTCATCATGGAAAGCAAATTTCACCAGGCTCTCTGATAATTGATCTTTTTTCTGGAGTAGTGCAAATTCTTTTTTAAGCATTTCCAGATCCTGTTCAAGTTTTAATGATTTTCTTGATAATTGCAGGTTTTCGTTTATAACTTCATTTAAGAAGTTTTTATTTTGCATGTCTTGATATTCTAGGTCTGTCTGGCTCATCTTCAGACTGACAATCTGATCTTTTAAATACGTTATCAGTGAGGTATTTTGGGGGGCTACCTGAAATAGCTCTGATGGTGAAGTTTCTGTCATATCATACAGTGCAGCCTCTCTCCCTTCAGGTAGGGGGTGTTGAAAGCCAAAGGGTGTTGCCTCATGTCCTGAAGCTGGAGCACCCCGGGCATCACTGGGAACATCCCTGCTCCCTTCAGAGTTGTGTTGTTGAAAGCCAAAGAGTGTTGTCTCTTGTTCTGAAGCTGGAACACCCCACGTCGCATCAGGTACACCACCTCTCCCTCCCGGGCTGTATTGTTGGAAGACAAAGGCGGTAGCTTCATCTTCTGAAGACGGTTCTTCCCCAGTATGTGATTGTAGAGTGCAGGATGATCCTGAAGAAAAGTGGTCATCCTGCATCTGTTGAGAAGGTACCCATGGGAAAATTTCCTGCGGAGCAACGGCTTGCATTATAGATAAGTCACCTGTTGGATGCAGTTCTTCACTGGTGCCGGTTTGTGGTTTGTATATGCTGATATCAGGATGAGATGGTGGTGATAGAATCCAGGTATGGGATTGCTCCTGTTCGTTTTGCTCCTGTGGACTTGGAATAGCGGAGCAGGATGGGGTAACAAGAGAATGGGTATCTTTAGTCGCCTTCGGACTGCGCCATGAACATTCATCAACGGTTTTGCACGGCTCTTTTTCATGGCATACCAAATCCTGCTCAAGAAACTGTAAATCAGGGGTTGAAAACCAGGGTTGCTCAGAATGCTCGAGTGTTTTTCCTGTTTCCCCTGGTTTTTGCAACATTTTCTGTATCAATATGGAGTTAACTTGGCTATTATTGTTTGCTGGCTCTTTAATGACATGTAAAGAGTCAGAAGTAGCTGTCTTTATATAAGGTGAATCAGGTTCTATTATACTGTCGGGTTCTTCTAAGGGGGTTGTTGCTGAAACTTCTGCTATTTTAAGATTTATTGCTTTATCTGTTTTTTTATCTAAGTGTGTTTTTTGGCTAGTTGTCAGGCTTGCTTTTGTATCTGTATCTAAATCTGTTTCTGAATCAGTTTCTGTTTCTGAATCAGTTTCTGTTTCTGTTTCTGTTTCTGTTTCTGAATCAGTTTCTGTTTCTGAATTAATTTCTATTTCTGGATTAGTTTCTGTTTCTGGAACCATTTCTGGCTCTTTGGTTTTGTCTTTTCTTGTGGTTGCTTCTTCGTTTGTGTCTGTTTTAGCAGTTTTTTCTATTTTCGTATTAAAACATATTTTTTCATCTATGTTTGCTTCTGATCTTAAGCTAGATTCTGGTTTTAATTTTAATTCTGGTCTTAATCTTGGTTTTGCTCTCGATTTTAATCTTGGCCTTAATTCCTTATTTATTACTGGAGATAAGTTTTTATTTGACTGGATTTTTGATGTTTTTAATTCTGGGTTCTTGGTGATAAATGACAGGAATTTTTTGAGCGTGATATATTCGCTGTTTTTTTTGCGGTGTGCTCCCGGAATGGATTGGTGAAGTTCATCAATTAGTTCACGAATTTCTTTTCGACGATTGGCCTCATTAAAATTTTTTATAAATTTCTTTGTTTTTGGGTTAGTGTTGACTGGGTAGGATAATATAATCCTGTTTTTACGATTAGGACAGATATAGTTGGGGGCACTTTCCTTTTTTACAATCCCGATGCAGGTTAATAGTAAATTTTTTTTTGTTGGTTTGATGCTTATAGTTGTTATATCTTTAAGAGCATGATTGATGTCAGAATATAGTTTGGTCAGTTTTTTTCTTCTTTTGCATTCAGCGATGGCATTAGCTATTCTTCCAGATTTATTATTATTCATTTGATCAATTGAGATGCACTCTTTATCCTTTTTGTCTCTGTTATGGTATTTAAGCGATGAATATTTAATGTCCGGTTTTACTATTTTTTGTTCATGTGATCTCAATCTTTTGACTGAGGTTTCGTTTGAAGTATTTAATGGTTCCTTGTTGCATTGTTCATTTCTTTTATTTGCTGAATAATCAGGGTTTGTTCTTTTACGATTTGTGCTGACTGCATCATTTGAGGCTTTAATAGATGCCAGTATTGGAGAGTCAACTACGCTATCATTGTGAGTTGTTGAGTATGAGATTTCCTGGTGTGGCATACCAACAGATTGATGAGTGAATGACCTGAAAAATGGGTTTTCACCCTGTGCGCCCGGTAAATATCTGGTTGGGGCAATACTAATGACAGAAGGCTTTGATGGTCCCGCTTTCTGAAGAGGTTTTTTTAACAGCTCAACCAAGGGAGAGGTCTGTTGATAGTTTTTAGAGAGAATGCCGTCCATTTTACTACCCTTAATGGTTTTTAATTGTTTGATGAAATAAGAATATTAGGTGGCGAGTTAGCCAATATTTAGTATGTGTGTCTTGATGATCTCTTTACCTATAAATGGTTAGTCATGTGTCTTTGAAACAATCAGGAATTAAAGTAGTCTGGAATTGTATAAAAGTGTAATTCTTAATTATTTTTATTTCGCTACGGACGCTTAAGTCCGACGGCCTCCTGGATAGCCGTGCTTACCGGTAGTGATTTTGGTTTAATGGCAGTCTGGTTACAATAACGTTTTGAAGAAACAGGTACTGGGGATGAAGTGGTTAAAAGTTCTGGTCGTGAGCCTGAGTATTTTTCTGGCAGGGTGTCAGACGGTATCAACAACCAACTCAGGGACTATTGGTGTTCAGCGTGAGCAGAAAATGTTCTCTTTGCTCTCTGAAAGCCAGGTGAATGCCATGTCTGCCAGGGCTTATCAGGAAGCTCTGAATCAAGCTCGGGAAAAAGAAGTGCTGAACCGCAAGCCAGCAGATGTGAAACGTCTGCGCAGGATTGCTGACCGTCTGGTGTCCCATGTTGGTGTGTTCAGGCAGGATGCCCGAAGTTGGCAGTGGGAAGTTAATCTGATGACGGATAAACAGCTGAATGCCTACTGCATGCCCGGGGGCAAGATTATGTTTTATACCGGCATTATTGACACTCTGAAGCTGACGGATGATGAAATTGCCGCCATTATGGGACACGAAATGGCTCATGCGCTCAGGGAACATGGACGGGAGTCTATGTCTCAGGCGTATGCAGTGCAGTTGGGGCAGGATACCCTGGGGATTCTACTGGGGGTCAGCCCTGAGTTAATGAGTGTTGGCAGTACCGTGGTAAATTATGCGCTTACCTTGCCTAATAGTCGTACCAATGAGGCCGAGGCTGACCTTATCGGTTTAGAGCTGATGGCCAGGGCTGGATATAACCCGGAGGCTGCTGTCAGCTTGTGGAAAAAGATGTCAGCGCAAAGTGGTGGCAGTGTGCCGGAATTTATGAGCACGCACCCGTCCCACGATACTCGTATTAACGGGCTGAATGCCAATATCAGGAAAGTGGATCATCTCTACAGGCAGGCGATTAGCAAAAGCAATTAACCCATAAGTGTTACTGGATTGGCAGGATCCATACTGCTACTTATGAGCCCCGGCCAATCCATTCGTCGTCAAAGACACTGATTTTTTTCAACCATTTTCGCGTATTTTCCGATCGATGCTTCTGAGAAGTAAGGTGCCCGGCTTTTTCTGCATGAGGAACTGAACTAATAGCCGACGGATCAGTCAGATCCATTAATAAGACAGTTCAATTTTGAGTGATTACCAGGGGATGTTTAATTGTGAATACCTTCTCATTCAATGATTGTAATCCGATACCACCAGCAGCCTCGTTAGTCTCTGAACGACAGGGTAAAGAAACTGAAGAGTGCGCTATCTGCCTTGAGGGTCTGGATAAAAGTCCCATTGCAGCAATGTTTCCCTGCACCCATATCCATCATAAGTCGTGCATTGATAAGTGGTTAAATGATCCAGATCATGCCGATATCGGTTGCCCAATGTGTAAACGTAAAATCACTCATTGTTTGTACCCTGAGAATACGCCACTCCACGTGGCAGCCGCCGTAGGTCGCTCTGATATTGTCAATGGTTTGCTTGAACACGGTGCCAATGCCAATGCCAGCACCAAAGACGGGATAACTGCCCTCCACTGTGCCGCTGGCAAAGGTGATGAGGCGACTATCAGGCATCTTGTCAAACATGGTGCCGACGTCAATGCGCTCACAACATCTGATTACTCTGAGACGCCGCTCCAGCTTGCGGTATCAAATGGTCATGAAGCGGCCATAATGGCTCTTATTGACTGTGGTGCCGACATTAATGGCCACGCCCCGGATATAAGACGCCCACTTCATGTTGCGGCTGCAAAAGGTTTCCTCAATATCATTGATGTTCTGCTTAACAAAGGTGCTGATATCAACATCGGTAGCAGGACCCCCCTCCATTTTGCGGTGGAAAATGGGAAACATGATGTCATCCGGTTGTTGCTTGGCAGGGGTGCCAATATCAATGCCCAATCCTCACGATTGTCAAAACAGTTTGGGCTTGAAATGGTAAGGCACCTTTTTATGAAAGCGGAAATGGGGGAGGGAACCGACAAATCGACGGTAAGTAACGGTAAAAAGGAAGGTTGCCAGAAACTGTACGGAAAAACACCACTTCACATTGCTATTGACACCGGCCAGGCAGAGATCGTTGATCTCCTGCTGACCGCTGGTGCAGCCACCGATGTACTTATTGGCAGTGGTGAGACGCTATGGAACTGGATAAACAAAGAAAACAAACTGACTGAACCCATAATCAGGTCGTTAACCCTTGCCATATGTAACTCTGAGGCACCCTGTGACGATATGCGTGCAGGATTACTCGGCGCATTGATTAAAATCAATGACTGGTACTTATTTGACCAATTGCACGCCAATACCCCGAATGCGGACATTAAAAAACTTCATTATCCAGGTTCCGGTAAACCAGCCTTTTATAAGGTGGTTGAAGAGGGGCAAAAAGACAAAATTCAGGCCATGATAACCCGGCGTGCCGATGTTAATGCCCGTGACCACCGGGGATGGACGCCCCTGCACTGTGCAGTCTACAGCCGCCATCCGCAAGACGCGATTGAGGTACTGGTTGGTTCTGACGTAAATGCCAAAAACAACGAGGGACAAACACCTCTCCATCTTGCGGCTAAATCAGGTAAGTCAGAGGTTATTGTTCAACTGATTGACCGTGGTGCTTTTGTCAATGCTACCACCGGCAGAAGAGTGGGTGTCACAACAGATGAGGGGGTTAAGAATTATCAGTCAGCCATGGCAACACTGGCGCTGTCGCGCTTCAAACAGGAGGCTTGCCTGAGAGGCTTGCCATTAAATGGCCAACCGTTCATACCGGATGCGATGGTTAAGATAGATAACATCGGCATGATGACCCCCCTCCATTATGCAGCCCATGGAGGTCATGTAAAAGCAGTTCAGCACCTGCTTGTCAGAGGTGCTTCCATCAACGAAAGAACCCAGAACGGAATGACACCACTGAAACTCGCAGAATCTGAGCTGATGAAAGCTAAAAAGATTAAAGTGTTAAGCCTCGCCTCAGCTCATAGGGGACAACAGGAACCAGGCTTGACCGCTGCAGAAGCAAAAGTCAAATCCTACTCAGACATCATCAACCTTCTGAAGGCTCAGTTATTACTAACCTCCGTACCTTCGGTACCTGTCTGAGGACCTTCAATGTTGTCATTCAATCGGGGTGTAGGATAACGCAGCCCAATGGTAAAATGAGGGCGTATAATTCCTGACATTGGTGTAGCCAGCCGCCTTCAGCACCATCACCATATGTGCGGACCGGATACCGGCGGTACAGTAGACGACAACCGGGCTGTTTTTTTGAATATCCTGGTCCGATAACATTCTGCTAATGTTGTCAAATGACTTCAAGGTGCCACTGGCTGTGAACATCTGCTGAAATGGTAAGCTCACTGCCCCGGGAAGATGCCCTTTGCGCTGTTCACCCAAGTCCATTTTGCCGTGGAACTCTTCCGGTGATCGCGAATCGATAACGCGAAACTGTGAGTAGTCCCGGTAAAGGGCTTTGGTATGAATTGTGGCTGAAGAATCCCGTTGGGTTATCGTGTAATCACTTTTGGTATTGAAGAAGGTTGGGATGATGGTGGTTTTTAGCCCTTTTTCTTTCCAGTGAGAATACCCGCCATTAAGAATGCGGACATTCTTTAACCCTGCCACGTGCAAACTCCAGGCAACTCGGCCATCTTCACCCCACCCCCGTTGAGCATCGGCATAAACGACAATATTATCTGTTGGGGTCAGGCCCAGCTTCTGTATCTGGTATTCCAGCTCCTTATTGTTAAGAACTGTTGCCCAGTTCTCGCTACCGGCTGCCCCACTCATATCAGAAAGGGATTGCCACTGAACTGAGCGGGCTCCCGGGATATGTCCCTTGAGATACTCAGAGTATTCCCGGGCATCAATCAGCAGGTAATTGTCGGGATTGCTGGCAACCGTTTCTGCACTGATAAAATAATCTTCCGGTACTGCACAGGCGAATCTGAAGGGCAGAATCATTAGCAGGAAGAAGAAAATACATCTTTTGACGTATTGACCTACTGGTTTCTTATTCATTGCCAACAGCCCTCGATTCACGGAAATAGACAGACTTCAGGAAAAAAATCAGTACGGAGATGGCAAACAGTGTTAACAGTGCCATCACGGCAAGACGGCTGCCACCGGTCAGCATTTCCCCGGCATAAGAATAAATCAGTGTGGCTGGCAGTTGCCCTATACCGGTAGCCACAAGAAAATACCGCAATTTCATCGATGTCAGGCCTGCTCCATAGCTGACCAGATCAAAGGATATAAAAGGCAGAAGTCTTGCAATGAGTATGGTGTATTGACCATGTTTGGCAAAAAAGTCATCTACCTGATCAAGGGCAAAGTGACTGGTCAGCCTGGCCACCCCCTCCCGCCCAAACCAGCGGGAGATAAAGAAACAGAGTGTAGCCGCGATCATGGCGCTGCTCCAGGATAGCAGTGCCCCCTGCCACCAGCCAAAAATGGCGGCGTTGGCAAAGGTAAGAATAAAAGCAGGCAGCGGCGCTGCTACTGCCTGGATAACCATCAGTAGTCCTGAAACCAGAGGGGCCCATAGTCCGAAACTGAGAATGTAGGTGCGTACCTTGTCGATATCCAGTGATGAAAGAATCCGGATCATCTCAAATAGCCACTCACGGGCTGGCGGGGTAGCCAGAACAGCGGCAGTTATCAGCAGAACGATCAGTGGTTTGGTAATAGATTGAATAGTCATTAAATCAGGTGTAAACGCAGTTCTTTCGGGAACCCTTCCATGCCTGGTTGAAGTTTCCCAACTGCCAAAAGATGTGAACGTTGAAATTGGGTCGTTGGCTACTGTTAAATCAGCAGCTGTTGGTTTCTTACAGTTTGAACATAAAGTATTCGGTTTTTATATTTAAACTCCGACGTTTACTTCAAACATTGATTCCGGGAGGCTGTTAATCAGTCCTAAAAGCGCGAGAGAGGTTACTCGTGCATAAGCCTTGTGTCAAACCAGGGCCGTTCGAGTGATCGGCGGTGAACTTTATTCTTCAGCAGTTGTCAGAATGTCGGTCATATTCAGGATTTTGCCCAACTTTCACTCGTTCTGTGAAGATAAGAGGAAAGGTATGTCAAACCCATCTTCGCAACCGGCAATCTCTGGTGCAGTGAACTCTGGCTGGAATTTCCCTCGCCCTGATGATCAGTCGGCAAGTTCCGCCGCCACCCACTTGCCGGATACCCATAAAGCTACGGCGTTTTGTCGGCGAAATACGACGTTGGCTTCTCATGAAGAGCAGCACCTGAAGATTCATGGCTATTCCGCCGAGGAAATCGCAAGGTCGGAACATGCTCTGGTCCAGCGCAATATCACCCCAAGCTACAGTGAGATCATTGGTCATCTTCAGTCAGACAACGGTGATACACTGGGTACCATTAAACAGTGCATTGAAAACGGGTTGAGTTCAACAGCAGGGGCTCAGGGCAAACTGCGATTGTTGATGGAACTGCAAAGCTACACCAAATCATGTGTAAAAACCGCCGCTGAGAATCTCAATCGTCAATACTCTTCCTTCTGGCCAGATCGCCAGAGCATCGTAACTATGATCAATAGATGGCCCAGCACATTGCAACGACAGGGCGCTGTTATTTGCAATAGCTGGCCAGAGCTGCTTGTTGACAATGCTGTACAAGTGGATTTCAGCTCCAGCATAAGTATCTGTTCCAATGACCTTAACTTTCAGTTAGCGCCACTGGATTGCCTGTCATTTTTACGACTTGTCAAGGATATCTGGTTTGATGCCCTGAGTTGTGAAAATATCTGTGCCATCGACAGAGTCAGTCACCTGCTGGTTTCGTTTGCCTGGGAAATGTCTTCCAATCTCTATTATTTGTGCGGTAGCTCTCCCATGCACGACCGTCACGAGCGATTTGAGCAGGTGGTTCAGCAAATGCTGCAACAAGGTATTCACTGCATTGATGATATTGACGCGTTTGCATTTATGCTGGTAACCAAGCCCCACATCTGGCGCAATCATAAAAGTGATGTTCTGCAACTGATGGTCTGCAGGGCGTTCAAAGGCCGGGACCAGCAACTGTCTCCACTCTGTGCCCAGTGGCGGGAGGATTCAAAGAGCCACGAACAAATCGCTAAAACAGTAGAAACAGAGATCATCCCTGACACAGCTTCCGCCATGCATTACCTTAACGACATACACGGTTATCTGATGCAATACAGGGACAGGCACCCTAACTGCAGCGACAGCAGCCAAATACATAACGCGAAATACTTTGATCCTGTCACCCTGCAATTAATTTCACCAATCCTTGCCCCTGACCTGACAACCACACCCACGCTTGAGGAGACAGGATCGACTCTCTCGGCCTATTTCAATTTCTGCCTGGACCATCAGGCGTTGTCATCAAATAAAACATTTGAGGACTTCCTGACGAACAGAGTCGTACCGGATATCAGCGTGCCGGGATATTTTGGACTTCTGGAAAGTACGGACAACGCCGAAAGCATGGCATCGAGACCAGGCACCAGCGCAGAGTTGAGTGCCATCCGTAATCACGGTGAAATGCCCAAACGCAGAAAGAAGTTGGCCAAATCACCCGTGGTGCCAAGAAGACTCATTAAGGATTGATGATCCTGTCGGGTTTATGGGTGCCAGCACTTGCAGGAAATGTTCATTTCTTCGGAATTTTGCAGAAACCTTCTGCTGGTACATCCAGGGCAGCGTTGAATTTGCTGGACATGTTCTGAAAAGCGATCAGGCCAGTCAGTTCAATGACAGCGTCATTATTGAAATGCTCTTTTAGCTGCTTCATCAGCTCAGGGGTTACCTGCCGGTCGCTGTAGGTAACAGTTTCGGTATATTCCAGGGCAATACGCTCCTGTGCATTGAAAAGGTCTGATTGTTGCCAGTTATCCAGTGCTTCTACTTTATCCATGCTGCCTGCACGTTTCGCCAGGGTCATGGCATTGATGTCAACACAGAAGGCACACCAGTTAACCTGAGATACTCTGACGGTAACCAGCGAACGCAGCTCCGGTGACAGGGGTGACTTTTTTCGATCCAGCACGCCGTAGAGTGCGGCTACAGCGGCAAATAACCGGGGAACTCTTGCCCATAACAAGCCCGGCTTAAGGATTTTTCCATAGCGACGCTTCTGGCTCCAGAAAAAAGGCATTAGCCACCAGGGATAAGAGCGAAGGGGTTTATCCGGTACATACATGGCTGATTCCTAACTTGCAGCTCCATAGTAGGTCAGCCGATGGTGGCAGGAAAGTTGGATGTCTACAATCCTGTTGTTGGTTTTTTCTATTCGACTATATGTAATAACATATGGTGACAGTCAGGTATTTTCTTTAAAATGTCCTGTTTTATGATTCCAATGAAGAAGAGGTCGTCTCATGGACGTAATGGAGCAAATAAAAGAACAGGTTGAATCCCATACCATTCTGCTGTACATGAAGGGTTCTCCCAAGTTGCCGCAGTGTGGTTTCTCTGCCAAGGCGGTTCAGGCGTTGATGGCCTGTGGCGAACAGTTCGCTTTTGTGGATGTTCTGGCTAACCCGGAGATTCGTGCCAATCTTCCCAAATATGCTAACTGGCCGACCTTCCCACAACTGTGGATTAAGGGTGAGCTGATTGGTGGCAGTGACATCATTATTGATATGTTTAACAGCGGCGAACTGCAGCAGTTGATTGCTGAAGCGGCTGGTTCTGCTGAAGGAGCAGAAGACTGATTTTACAATAGTTCTTATCCTTCCCTTCCGGTGTGATAAAACCGGAAGGCTGTCTTTCTTCCGGGCTAGGAGGCTGACCGAGAATAGCGCCCGTCTAGGCGACCCCGTAGCGAGGATGGCAGAAAATTGAGGATAAAAAGTCGGAAATTTTTAGTGAATAGTGGTTCTATTTGCTAAAAATTTCCGACTTTTTAGACCAATTTGCTGCCACCGCAGCAGGGCTCTATTCTCGGTCAGCCTCCTGGTTCATTACCTGACTCATTGAGTCCCTGTCAGTTTCTCCTTTCTGCTGTAATTACTCCAAAGGCTCCTCTCCCGGAGCAAAGTCATAAGGTAAGGAGTGAAAACCAAATAAGTCTGACTGTTCAGCCATCAGAGTATCCTGAGACTCTTGCCAGTTAATGGCAGCATTTACCGGAGGTGCTGAGTTGCATAGCTTTTTGGGTGAAGGTTCAGTATTTGTATTGCCCGGGCTGAACATTGTTGCATCTGTTGTTACAAAGGCTATGGGTAAAGTTGCTGCGGATATTACCTGCTGCCCTGAAGTACCGGGATAAGAGTGCAGCCTTACCGGTTTTGGAGGGCCATTTTTTTTCTTGCACGATAGCTTTGTTTTGGCTTTTAAAATGGCCCTTTCATTTAATTTTTCAGGTTCGTGGCCTGGGCGTTGATGTTTGTCGATATTGGAGTGATCTGAGATTGATATACCAGCGAATGCTGCTTGTATTTCCTGATCACACTCTGCATCGCTTTCTGATTCATTTTGCGACGTTGCTGTTGTCTGTTCAGATTTCGTGGCAAGGGGAGAAAATGCAGAGTATTCTCCAGACAGGACGTAGTTTGATGGCGGATGTAGGGTAACCTTCAGCCCTCCGCTGGTTTGTCCGATATCTGGTTTTCTTGTGGGATTAGGTTTTTTGACACCATCATTGGGTGCTACATTCCAGAAGAGCACCGTCCTTGAAGGAACGCCAGTATTTCGCATAGACACACGCCAGAAGAAGTTATTTTTACATACTATGATAATTTAATTCCCAATTAGTTCATTTTCTTTGTGCGAAAAAATGAAAGCTGCCTGATCCCTGTCTTCGTTCAGGATTTGCTACCTTAATAATGCTTTGGGAGTTTTGGGAAGAAACAGAGTGGGGCCCGGGTGGGCCAGTCTTTAGTAAAGGGGGACGCGTCAACAGGCTCCGGGTTGGATTTTTCTTCTTGCTCCTTTATCTATATGCGGCGTGTGATAAAAAAGTAGTCATTTGTTCCTACTTCGGTAGGCGAAAACCGTGGTCATGTGTATCATTGTATGCGCAGTTTTTGTGATGCGTGATTCAATATGAGATTACATATTACTTGGACTCTCGTATTAATACGCACAACTTTGTAAATGATAGCTTTTTAAATGATAACTTTTTAAATGATAGTTTCATAAAGCGTAGGAGAAATACTTATGGGCGTTTTAGTAGGCAAAAAGGCTCCTGACTTCACAGTCCCTGCTGTACTGGGTGACGGCTCTATTGTTGATGCTTTTACCCTGTCCGAAGCCATTCGTGGCAAGTACGGTCTGCTGTTTTTCTACCCTCTGGACTTCACTTTTGTATGCCCTTCTGAACTGATTGCCCTGGATCACCGTATGAGTGCTTTCCAGGAGCGAGGTGTTGAAGTGATCGGTGTTTCTATTGACTCTCACTTTACGCACAATGCATGGCGCAATACGCCTGTGGATCAGGGTGGTATCGGTCAGGTGAAATATACTCTGGCTGCTGATATGACACACGACATCTGTAAGTCTTATGACGTTGAATCAGAAGGTGGTGTGGCATTCCGTGGTGCTTTCCTGATCGACAAGGAAGGTCTGGTTCGCTCACAGATCGTCAATGACCTGCCGCTGGGTCGTAACATGGATGAACTGATTCGTCTGGTTGACGCCCTGCAGTTCCACGAACAGCACGGTGAAGTTTGCCCGGCTGGCTGGAATAAGGGCGATAAGGGCATGACAGCCTCTCCAGACGGCGTGGCCCAATACCTGTCAGAAAGTGCGGATGGTCTCTAGTGTCCGAGAATAGCGCCCGTCTAGGCGACCCCGTAGCGAGGACGACAGAAAATTGAGGATAAAAATTCGGTTTTGTGAGGTGAATAGCGGGGCTATTTGCCGAACAAAAGCGGATTTTCAGACCAATTTGCTGCCACCGCAGTAGGGCAGTCTATTCTCGGACAGGCTCCTGGAACCTTATAACGGTTGGAAAATGCCATATATACAGTCTTTTTAAAAAGTTTTTTGCAGTGGAATACTTGACTCACGGCAAAATAACCTTATCATTCGCTGCCGTTGGTTGGTGACGAGATGTTGCCGCCAAGCATAGTTCCCTGATAGCTCAGTTGGTAGAGCAAATGACTGTTAATCATTGGGTCGCTGGTTCGAGTCCAGCTCGGGGAGCCACTTACTCTGTATATTAGCCTGTGGCTGGTGTAAGAATGGGTCGTTAGCTCAGTCGGTAGAGCAGTTGGCTTTTAACCAATTGGTCGTAGGTTCGAATCCTACACGACCCACCATTTTATTTTATGCTGAAGCATAAACCGCCCTGTAAATCGGCGGTTTTTTTATCCTGATCAATAAGGGTCAGAGTTAGTCTGAGCATTGCGTTCTTTAAAAGATTCTTTGTTAAGAATGGGTCGTTAGCTCAGTCGGTAGAGCAGTTGGCTTTTAACCAATTGGTCGTAGGTTCGAATCCTACACGACCCACCATACAGCATTGAGACTCATAAAAAGTCTCTTATTGAAGATACTGTTGTCAGTACAGTAAAGCTGTCGATTAGTTCCCTGATAGCTCAGTTGGTAGAGCAAATGACTGTTAATCATTGGGTCGCTGGTTCGAGTCCAGCTCGGGGAGCCACTTATTCTATCTGTCAGCCTGTGGCTGATGTAAGAATGGGTCGTTAGCTCAGTCGGTAGAGCAGTTGGCTTTTAACCAATTGGTCGTAGGTTCGAATCCTACACGACCCACCATACAGCATTGAGACTCATAAAAAGTCTCTTATTGAAGATACTGT
>NZ_JAGHQV010000500.1:0-548 GCF_017744175.1 Thalassotalea sp. G20_0
ACACAAAACGCCTGGCATTCAGCCTTGGAATGCAGAAAAGAAGACCCTCTTGGACTGAACGGAATTGACATTGACATTTGGGAATCGGATTCTGATTTATTGTCGCCGGATTTTGATTTATTTGCGAACGGGTCAACAACAACCATGACTGGCTTGAAGAGTTCCTATAAGGATAAACCAGTTGTTACAGCAATTGCCGACGAATCCTGAAGCACAACAGCCACATGAGATGCAGAATAGGTAAAAAAATCATGCCCGCACAATTCTTCGCCAGAAATTGTATGTTACTCAATCGTTGTCGTCGGGTCAGTCATGGGTACGTCTATTCAGAAAAATGTCAGGCAATTCAGTGCTTCTTACTGGATAAAAACAGTGTCAGAATGTTTTGACAGCATCCAAGATCTTTATCTGCTTCCTATTCATGGTACTGGCCTCTTTTATTCGGGAACCTGCCGATGTGATGACTGCTGCATTAAAAACGAGGGCAAGAAAAATCAAACCTTTTACCACAATATTATAGGCGGCTGTATCATCCATCCGCCCAGAAA
>NZ_JAGHQV010000501.1:0-547 GCF_017744175.1 Thalassotalea sp. G20_0
CCGGAGTGCCTGCACAGTCTCGCTGTGTGGTAGTGCCCAGTCCATTTCTGCATGGTGAGGCGGCTTCTCTGGTAATACCGGCCATGGCCTCAGACCCACGGAATGCGGAAGATCATACTGTCGAGATTATCGAGCTGCTACCAGAGTTACTGTCCGGTGATGATCGCCCAAAAGGGATGCTGGTACTGTTCTCATCCCGTCGGCAGATGAAGGATGTGCACTTTGGTCTGGATGCCTGTTGGCAGGAGAAGATCCTGCTGCAGGATGACTATTCAAGACAGGAGTTGTTGAAGAAGCACCGCCAGCAGATTGATGATGGCAAGGTCAGCATCCTGTTTGGTCTTGCCAGCCTGGCAGAAGGGATAGATTTACCCGGTCATTATTGCGAACACGTGATTATTGCCAAGATTCCTTTTGCAGTACCGGACGACCCTGTGGAGGCCGCACTCTCTGAGTGGCTGGAAGCCCAGGGGCGGAATCCGTTTATGGAAATTACCGTGCCGGATGCGGCGATCCGCCTGATACAGGCTTGTGGTCGTCTATTGCG
>NZ_JAGHQV010000502.1:0-547 GCF_017744175.1 Thalassotalea sp. G20_0
ATCTCTTTCCGATAGGGTTCCAATAGTTCAAGTTCTCTATTCCCCAATATCGGAAAACGATCCAGCTCTTCCATTGCCGCTTCAAAGGTAAATTTCGGCCCTTGAATGCTCCTGGTGGAATCCTGATACCAAGGGAGTGTCGTGCTTGCAGGAGGTTGTTGCAGAGCGATGGCTGTTACTACGGGTGTTTTTGTTGCCTCAATCTGTACCAACTTTTCAGCCACTGCATGTTTAACGAACTCAGGAACAACACCCTCATTATCATTTCGGATAACCGGGCTGAGCGCCTTACACAAACTGCTAGTTAGCTGGCCGTTGCGGGCATAGTGTTCCAGAGATGACCAAACCACTGGCTTTAATGGTTTGTTGTATTTGATGATGTTGATAATTATAGAAGGTGACAGCAGAAATGTTACTTTCTCAGGCTTGGCTTTCCTGGTCTCTTTGGTTCTTGCTTTCATTTGGGCCAGTTTAGCCTCAAGCCTGATCGCATAGGGTTCCCGCTTGTCCTGAGGCTTTTCATACCATTGTTCTGTGAATTCGGTTA
>NZ_JAGHQV010000503.1:0-547 GCF_017744175.1 Thalassotalea sp. G20_0
CAAAAAAACAGTGGGCCATGTGAAGGCAGTCACTGATTTATCGCTCACTATTCACCAGGGCGAAACCCTGGGCATTGTTGGTGAGTCCGGTTCCGGTAAAACAACCCTGGGCATGGCCCTGTTGAAACTGCAGACATCAGAGGGCCTGATCCGGTTTGAAGATACCCGTATCGACACGATGAACCAGGACCAGTTCCGGCCACTGCGACGGGAAATGCAGATCGTGTTTCAGGATCCCTTTGGCAGCCTCAGCCCACGCATGACGGTTGCTGATATTGTTGGTGAAGGCCTTGATATTCATAAACTGGCCACTGAAGCCAACCGTGAAGAACAGATCATCGCGGCATTGGAGGATGTGGGCCTTGACCCGGAGTGTCGTCACCGTTACCCCCATGAGTTTTCCGGTGGCCAGCGCCAGCGTATCTCCATTGCCAGGGCTCTGGTGCTGAAACCCAGGCTGATGGTGCTGGACGAGCCAACGTCTGCGCTGGACAGAACCGTCCAATCCCAGATCATCGATTTACTGCGCAACCTGCAGAAAAAATAC
>NZ_JAGHQV010000504.1:0-546 GCF_017744175.1 Thalassotalea sp. G20_0
AGGGAAAGTGGCATTAGGGAAAGTGCCATTAGTGAACGTGCCATTGAGCGTTTGGGCGAAGGCTTCAATGCCCTCGAGCAGCATATATCCGGCAAAATTCCTGGCACTGTCCTTAACAAAGGTGACTAATTCCGTGAGGTTAAGGGTCGGAAATAGTTGTTGAAAGTAAACCAGGTCATTTTCGAACATGCCAAGATTGGTTGATTTGGCCATATCGTCCACTATGGCGGTCAGTTGCTGATCCAGTGTTAAATTGGTAGCGGCCAGCGAACTGGACAGGGCCAGGGTGGTCCTGGCGGGCGCGATGTCGGTGATGCCGCCCAATGAATGCGCCGGGATAATACTGTCAGTCCAGGGAGGCAGGGTATTAACCAGTGAGGGAGTGCTGGCCGGTAGTAGTATCGGACTGTTGGCACTGCTTGCAGAGGCAGAATCCTGAACAGTCGGGCTTGCATAATTAAACGGCGTTGTTTTTATACCAGTCGGGCTTACATAATTAAACGACGTCGTATTTATACCAATCGGGCTGGAAAAAACCGGAACAGA
>NZ_JAGHQV010000505.1:0-545 GCF_017744175.1 Thalassotalea sp. G20_0
AATAAAATGATTGGATAGTGTTATGAAAACAACTCACTGGTTGGATGAGGTTCAATGGAACGATGATGGCCTGGTGACAGCCATTGCCCAGGACCATAAAACCGCAGAGGTTTTGATGTTGGCCTGGATGAACCGGGAATCACTGGAACTGACCCTGAAGGAACAGGTTGCCATTTACTGGTCCCGTTCACGGGGCAGGCTATGGCGCAAGGGCGAAAGCTCTGGCCATACGCAACGGCTGGTAGAGTGCCGCCTTGACTGTGATGGCGATGCGATCCTGCTCAAAGTGGAACAAACCGGTGGTATTGCCTGTCATACAGGACGTAAGTCTTGCTTTTATCGTCGCTTCAGGGATAACCATGGAGAAGCATCGTGGAATACCGAAGAGCCGGTGTTACAGGATCCGGCAACGATTTATGGACATCAGTAAAGGCTGTATTCTTTGCTGTAAATCATCCCACAGGTTAAAACATGAGCGATATAATCAAAAAATTAACTGAAGTATTAAGCAACCGCAGGCAGGCTGATCCGGATTCCTCTTATGT
>NZ_JAGHQV010000506.1:0-545 GCF_017744175.1 Thalassotalea sp. G20_0
TGCAAATGCTTTTGGTGGTGAGTGCAACAACATTATTCGGCGTATTCAAGACCAGGTTTGGAGTGCTGACCTGGCTAGAGGGAGCAGTTAAACCACTACCCACCTGTACTTTATCAAAATCCAGTGTGTCAGCTTTGACTGTAGCTGCATTGGTAATCGGACCGAGAGTCGCTATCCCATTAATATTGACAGTTTCGGCACCTGAAATCGCTCCGAGGCTGGCGTCTTTAGCGATATTCATGGTGGTGAGAGTTCCACCTTTGGCGACGTTAACAGACAGGTTCTGTTTACTGTTGGTTTGTACCTTCAGCGTCTGTTTAGGTGTTTGATCAGCATTGATGGACTGAACTGGCCCAACATCCAGAGCGGTCAAAACTCCGTCATCACTGACCTCAATACTTTCCAGATTGGTGAAGGTGCCGGATGCTTCCCAAGAACGTCCATTTATACTCATAGAGTTAATGGTGGAAATATTGCCCCCAATAGCACCACCACTGATAATCAGTTTGTCTGTATGAGTATCACCGTTCTTCAGTTCTGTGACC
>NZ_JAGHQV010000507.1:0-545 GCF_017744175.1 Thalassotalea sp. G20_0
TTCCTATAGAGCCACAGAAATACCACTTATTGAGCGTACTCAAATCATCATCACTGGCTCAGAAGCTTTACGCTTCACACTTTTCCAAAGATGCCGAAAATGACAAAAACCCCATAGAGAAAGCGAGAAAAAATAATAAATACGCAGAAGGAACGGCCTTCTGGATTCCAGATGTCAACAAACTGATGACTACTCAGAGTCAGCCGCAAAATGCGACAACACTTAATGGTAAGCGTGGAGGTGCCATCAGGTTGCTCTCCTGTCAGCCACCTGTCTGGAAAAGTGAGCTAAAGCCTCCCATTTACCATTCTTCTTTGTTTCGAGGTATCCATACCAGAGTAGTAAAAGACGACATCGAATACTTGCGTAATTTTTTACTGCGCAATGAACACCTTGATCTCAGTATTCGTGATCCCCAAAAAAGGCAATGGCTGATTAAATGGGGACAACACATTACAGATGCCGTGCTTTTTTACGCGCAGCAGGTTCAAAAACTCCCGGCAGGCTGGAGCGATGTACCAGATATCAAACTTAAACAGGCGCAC
>NZ_JAGHQV010000508.1:0-544 GCF_017744175.1 Thalassotalea sp. G20_0
GTAGTCTCTCGGGAATAGTATCCGCTTTCATCTTTTCTGGGTGAATAATAAAATCGTATTTCTGCTCTACCGAATGGCTATTGATCAGGTGGCCATTGTTAAACCGGCTACCAACCCTGAAGTACGGTATCTTCTCGATGTTTTCAAGCGACTCGTGATACTGTTTTTGAGTATCGCAGAACAGGCACCAGATCTTGATGTCATTCTCAACTTTAACCAGGTTTCCCATTGCGAGGAACGTTAACGTTTCTCCTGCCTGCCAGGGGGCAGGTTCTAACCTAACCGGTGCGGCCCTGATTGAAGTAGTCCTCTTCATTACATGCCTCGAGGATTTCCTTAATCAGAGATTCCTGATAAGGAGTAAGATCATTACTTAAGCATGCAGTGTAGATGAGGTTACTCCGTGTGATCGTTTTACCTCGCCGAATTAACTCTCCTTTCGCCCAGAACAATCGTCGTTTATGGTGATGATTGGCATGACAGGCTTCTTGTAGATATGCCATGGTCTTTGGGATTTTAGAAGAACAGATTTTAGTAAAGAGGT
>NZ_JAGHQV010000509.1:0-544 GCF_017744175.1 Thalassotalea sp. G20_0
GGCAAAGCCAACATCAATATTTTCTACACCTGCACCCGGACCGGAAACGTTCCAGTAGTAAAAGTCTGAAAGGTGAACATCCTGGCGTTTGTAGTAACGCTTACCAGCCCACAGTGTAGCTTCAGGAGCAAAGCCTAAAACACCTTTGGCCTGAACGTTGAACTCGCGGAATGCAGGACTCTTTTCTTCCCAGTCTTTAGCCTGATCAACACTAAATGCTATGTTGCTGTCGAGGTAGAAAGATTGTTCACCGTTGTTGAATAGTTCAGAACCCAGCTTGATTTCACCGTAAGTTTCGGTTTCGTTGCCCAGACGGAACTTTGAGGCGGCTCCTTTGGCCTGGAATGCTTCTTGATCCCCGCCTCCTGCAGAAAGGCCAACGCCAGAACGAACGACACCATGGAAATCCACAGTCGCCGCAGAAGCAGCAGCAGAAAATACGATAGCTGAAATAGCACCAGCCAGTGGCAGAAGTCTTGCTTTGGTCACAACCAAATTCCTTCAAGTGTGTTGTTGTGTGTTCGCCATCTCGCATGCTGCAGTC
>NZ_JAGHQV010000050.1:0-36832 GCF_017744175.1 Thalassotalea sp. G20_0
AAAGCACACAAAGAGCACTAAGAAGAGCTTTTCTTTTCCTTTGTGCTCTTTGTGTGCTTTGTGGTTCAAATCGCAGGGTGCCTTAAAGCCTACGTATGGCAAGACTTTCACTCTTAAGTCAGTACCATTGGGTTAAACTGACATTTCAATGATGATAAGCCAATTCAATAAAATTTCTTTTTTGAGATTTTTATGACAATCAACCAAATCTTATGATCAATATTTATACGACAAAATATATTCAAATAGTCGAAAAATTAATCTAGACTGGCTGGATACCTATTAAACAGTTGGCTGTTTTATCCCCACCCCACTCTGTTATTTCACAAATAACTCCTGAAAAATCAAACCGTAAAAGGTATAGACATTCTTACCCATTAGTTCTATAACGTAAATGTACGTACACTTTTTCATTATTGATAATGTGTCGTTCAAAAGGATAGGAAGACTTCTGAAAATCATAATTAAGCAGTACGCCTTACAAGACTCACAACGATCAGGCGAGGGGGAAAACAGATGTCCATATTTGCTCAATACCAGCAGAGATACGAGTCCGTCCAGCAGGAAGAGATGAGTCTCACGGAGTACCTGGAGCTCTGCAAAAAAGATCCCTGGGCTTATGCCAACGCCGCTGAACGTATGCTGAAAGCGATTGGTGAGCCTGAGGTGATTGATACTTCCCGGGATCCACGCTCAAGCAGGATCTTTTCCAATAAACTGATTAAGCAGTATCCGGCGTTCAAAGAATTCTATGGCATGGAAGAAGCCATTGAACAGATCGTCTCTTATTTCAAACACGCCGCACAGGGCCTGGAAGAGAAGAAACAGATTCTCTACTTACTGGGGCCAGTGGGGGGCGGTAAGTCATCCCTTGCGGAAAAATTAAAGCAGCTGATGGAGAGAGTACCGTTCTATGCCATCAAGGGCTCTCCGGTTTTTGAATCCCCCCTGGGCTTATTCAACCCGGATGAAGATGCCGATATTCTCAAAGAAGAGTACGGGATACCAAGCCGGTATCTTAAATACATTATGTCACCCTGGGCCGTTAAACGACTGAATGAGTATGGTGGTGATATCTCCAAATTCAGAGTGGTTAAACTCTACCCAAGTCGTTTGAATCAGGTTGGTATCGCCAAAACCGAGCCAGGGGATGAGAACAATCAGGATATTTCCAGCCTGGTGGGTAAAGTGGATATTCGTCAGCTGGAAGAATATTCCCAGGACGATCCGGATGCCTACAGCTTCTCCGGCGCGCTGTGCCGGGCGAACCAGGGTATCATGGAATTCGTTGAGATGTTCAAGGCACCCATCAAGGTATTGCACCCGCTGCTGACCGCAACCCAGGAAGGTAACTACAACAGTACCGAAGGCCTTGGTGCCATCCCTTATGAAGGTATTCTGCTGGCGCACTCCAACGAGTCTGAGTGGCAGTCTTTCCGGAACAACAAAACCAATGAAGCCTTTATTGACCGGGTTAATATCGTCAAGGTGCCCTACTGCGTAAGAGTCAGTGAAGAGATCCATATCTATGAGAAGCTGCTTGAACACAGCTCCCTCAAGGATGCCCCCTGTGCACCGGATACCCTGAAGATGCTGGCACAGTTCACCACACTGTCCCGTATCAAAGATCCGGAGAACTCATCTATCTACTCGAAGATGAAGGTGTACGACGGTGAAAACCTGAAAGATACCGATCCTAATGCCAAGCCTTTGCAGGAATACAAGGACATGGCCGGGGTTGATGAAGGTATGAACGGTCTTTCCACCCGGTTTGCCTTCAAGATTCTGTCCAAGGTCTTCAACTTTGACCCTTCAGAGGTGGCGGCAAACCCGGTACACCTTATGTATGTTCTGGAACAGCAGATTGAACAGCACCAGTTCCCGGAAGAGGTACATGATCGCTATCTGTCGTTTATCAAAGAGTACCTGACGCCCAAGTATATCGAGTTCCTGGGCAAGGAAATTCAAACCGCCTACCTGGAGTCCTACTCTGAGTATGGTCAGAATATCTTTGATCGCTACATCACCTACGCTGATTTCTGGATTCAGGATCAGGAGTACCGTGATCCGGATACCGGCCATATTCTTAACCGTGCTGCACTCAGCGAAGAGCTGGAGAAAATTGAGAAACCTGCGGGTATTGCCAATCCCAAGGACTTCCGGAATGAAGTGGTGAACTTTGTGCTCAGGGCCCGGGCCAATAATGATGGCAGGAACCCCAGCTGGCTGAGCTATGAGAAGATGCGCACCGTGATTGAGAAGAAGATGTTCTCCAATACGGAAGACCTGCTGCCGGTCATCTCATTCAATGCCAAGGGATCCCAGGAAGACCAGCGCAAACATGCCGATTTCGTCTCACGAATGGTTGCCCATGGCTATACCGAGAAACAGGTTCGCCTGTTATCCGAATGGTATATCCGGGTTCGCAAGTCTCAATAAAAACGACGTCCGTCTGCCATCACCGGCAGGCGGGCATAACTCTTATGCCCTGTATTAGCCAGGGCAACTCTCTATTAAGCGAACATTAGCAACCATCGGGGGAGCGTCTTTATGAGCATCATAATCGACCGACGCCTCAACGGAAAAAAGAAGAGCACTGTCAACCGACAGCGTTTTCTGAGGCGTTACCGCAGCCTGGTCAAAGAGGCTGTACAGGGTGCTGTTGATCAACGCTCAATCACCGACGTTGAAAGCGGCAGCAATATTACCATCCCTAAGAAAGACCTGAGTGAGCCCTTTTTCCATCATGGTCAGGGCGGGCATCATGGCCATGTGCATCCGGGTAATAAAGAGTTTAACCAGGGCGATCGCATTCAGCGACCACCGGGAGGCGGCGGCCAGGGCACAGGGGATGGCAAGGCCAGTGACAGCGGTGAAGGCGCTGATGACTTTGCCTTCCAGATCAATCGTGATGAATTTCTTGAGTACCTGTTTGATGATCTGGAACTGCCCAATCTGGTCAGGAAAGAGCTGAAAGACAGCACAGACTACAAACTAAAGCGCGCAGGCTTTACCACCGCCGGATCGCCGGATCGCCTGAACGTGGTCCGATCACTGCGTGCTGCCCATGCACGGCGGATAGCTCTCTCTGGTAAAGACCGGAAAGTGATCAGAACGCTGAAGCGGGAGCTGCGGGAAATGGAAGTCAGCCCGGATGAAGTTGACCAGCTTCAGGCCCGTCGGCTCCGTGAAGAGATCAATGTACTTAACAAAAAATTGAAGCGCCTGCCATTTATTGATGATTTTGACCTGCGTTTCAACAACATGGCCAAAGTGCCACAGCCTTCCAGCAAGGCCGTGATGTTCTGCCTGATGGATGTTTCCGGTTCCATGACCCGGGAAATCAAGGACATGGCCAAGCGCTTCTTCCTGCTGCTCTATCTGTTCCTGGAGAGGAACTATGAAGCGGTAGAGGTAGTCTTTATCCGGCACCACAGCGAAGCCCGTGAGTGTGATGAACATGACTTTTTCTACGCCAGGGAAACCGGGGGAACGGTGGTATCCACCGCCCTGCGCCTGGCGGATGAAATCATCACTGACCGATACTCCCCCAACGAGTGGAATATCTACATCGCCCAGGCCTCCGATGGCGATAACTGGGAAGCCGACTCCAGTAAATGTCACGATATTATTCTGGAAAAGTTGCTGCCGGTTTGTCAGTACTACTCCTATGTAGAAATCACCGATCGCCATCATCAGAACCTCTGGTATGAGTACAAGACAATAGAGCAGGCACACCCGGGACATTTTGCCATGCAGCAGATCCGCAGCTATGCGGACATTTACCCAACCTTCCGCCGCTTATTTGAGAAAAAGGAGGGAAGTCATGTTGGAAGTTGAAGCACCGGTAAGAACACCGAAAAAAAGAAAAGAACCGCTCTCCACCGGTTCCGACTGGACATTCGAGCTACTGGAGATCTATGACCGGGAGTTCGCCCGGCTGGCCGATAAGTTCAGGCTGGACACCTATCCAAACCAGATAGAGGTGATCAGCTCTGAGCAGATGCTCGACGCCTACTCCTCTGTTGGCATGCCATTGATGTATAACCACTGGAGTTATGGCAAGACATTCCTCAGCAACCAGCAGAACTACCAGCAGGGAAGAATGGGGCTGGCCTATGAGATAGTGATCAACTCCAACCCCTGCATAGCGTATCTAATGGAAGAAAACACCATGCCGATGCAGGCGCTGGTGATTGCCCATGCCTGCTATGGTCATAACTCTTTCTTTAAGGGTAACTATCTGTTCCGGCAGTGGACCGATGCCAGTGCCATTATTGATTACCTGCTGTTTGCCAAAAGCTATCTGGCCAAATGTGAAGAGAAGTACGGCATCAGCGCCGTCGAGGACATTCTGGATGCCTGCCACGCCCTGATGAATCAGGGCGTCAATCGCTATGTTCGGGCAACGCCCATGTCTGCGGAGCAGGAAAAGGCGCGCTCACAGGAGCGGGAGGAGTATATTCAGCGCAACCTGAATGACCTCTGGCGAACCATCCCTGTGCGCGAGACTGAACAGGAGAAAAAAACCGTTCGCTTCCCCAAGGATCCGGAAGAGAATCTGCTGTACTTTATCGAAAAGAATGCGCCGCTATTGGAAACCTGGCAGCGGGAAATTATTCGTATTGTGCGTAAGATTGCCCAATACTTCTACCCGCAACGACAGACCCAGGTCATGAACGAGGGCTGGGCAACGTTCTGGCACTACCACCTGATGCATGAAATGTACGACGAAGGCCTGATTACCGAAGGCTTTATTATGGAGTTTCTGCATTCTCACTCCAGTGTCGTATTCCAGCCGGATTTTGATGACCCAAGATACAGTGGCATCAACCCCTACACCCTGGGCTTCAATATCTTCCGGGATATACGCCGAATCTGCGAGAATCCAACGGATGAAGACCGGGAGTGGTTCCCGGACCTGGCCGACACTGACTGGCTGGATGCGGTGCACTTCGCCATGCAGAATTTCAAGGATGAAGGCTTTATTCTTCAGTACCTGTCGCCTAAGGTCATGCGGGATATGCGGCTGTTCAGCATCGATGACAATGAAGTGAACCCTTACCTTGAGGTGGATGCCATCCATGATGACCCGGGCTATCGTCAGCTGAGGGAAAACCTGGCCGCACAATACAACCTGGGGAACCGGGAGCCCAATATCCAGGTCTACAACGTGGATGTCCGTGGTGACCGTTCACTGACCCTTCGTCATTACATGCACAAAGGAAGGCCCCTTGATAAGAACAGCACCAGTGAAATCATCAAACACCTTCACCGCCTGTGGGGCTTTG
The DNA here is from genome assembly GCF_017744175.1 of Thalassotalea sp. G20_0. Lineage (NCBI taxonomy): Bacteria > Pseudomonadati > Pseudomonadota > Gammaproteobacteria > Alteromonadales > Colwelliaceae > Thalassotalea > Thalassotalea sp. G20_0. Next base: position 5,292 of record NZ_JAGHQV010000050.1, read on the forward strand.
ATGTAAAACTGGAGTGTGTGGACGAAGAAAATATTGTTCAATATGAACATACGCTGCCTAAAGAGAAGCAATCCTCAGAAACTGTTTGAGAATAACGCCCGCCGGGGCGACACTGCATCAAGGATGGCAGAAATTTAAGGATAAAAACTCCATTTTGTTCGGTGAATAGTGGGTTTATTCACCGAACAAACCGGAATTCTTAATCCCAATAGTTCTATGCTGGCCAGTTCTGCGTTGATCCACTGCATCGGATTTCAACACTCTGTTATCTGATCATCCGCCTGCTGATCTCCCTTCAATCGCTCAATATAAGCATTCAAATGTGTTAAATGACTGGAAGCACCTCCAAAAAAATTTCACCAACCAATGGAACCAAACCGGTGAATGAAAGTCAGAGTTAATGAATTTGAGAGATATCTCTACCTGTTTTACAAATCTTCCAGACAGATGTGTAAAGATGGATAATTTATTAGCAAATATGCCGTCAAGGGCGATAGCTGGTTCACGTAAGCCATCACCCAGTCAGGGAGATGATAACTCATTTCCAAAGCCAGTGGCTGCAAAGAGCACAGTAGCCATACAGGAAAGTGGTGCCCTGGCCGCTGCTGCGATGCCGAAACAGACGTCTGATTTTAAAATAACGAAAGTAGACAATATAACAAAGTCTGATTGCACCAGTTTTAAAAACAGGTGCTTCAGGAATCTGCTTCCAGTACTCGATCAGAAAACACTGTTAGAGATCATCAGTGAGTTTAGCGATGATGACATTAAATTTATTCTGACGCTTGGGCGTTATCAAGACAACAACGAGCACTATTTTAACCAGCTCAAACGGTTCGACTTACCCGATGAGTATCATACCAGGGGCCATGAAGAGGGACTCAAAAAATTTAATGCGATGCATCACGCAGAGAGCCCTAAGTTATATGCCTTGTTCAGAGATACATTGTTGGCAGAGGCCAGAGGTAGCAGCCGATTGGAAGATGAATTTGGACTGTACTTTACCCCGTCGTCTGTCTGGTTGAATCCTGTGGCAGAGAAACTGCGATCATTGAACTGCAAGAGAGGTATCGAAGTGATGGGGGGTAAGGGGTATCTCTCTTACTTTCTGAAAAAGTATGGTTTCAGGATGGTGGTAAGTGACAACCACAGCAATTATCAACACCCGGCTGCGGCTTCACCACCGATAGTTGTCCGGAATGAAAACTCACTCGATACAGTGGTGAAATATCAGCATAGATCCGATTTTCTGGTAATCAGCTGGCCACCCCTACCGACATATTTGCCAACGCTTGAAGAGTATTTCTCACAAGAACATCTCGATGATTATCAAATACTCAGGGCATGGGGCACAACCAAGCCTGTACTATTTATCGGCGAAAGGCCAACGCACACCAACAATGCTACAGGGAGTGCAATTTTTCACGAACACCTGCAAATGTATTTTAATGCCTGCAAAATTCCAGAGTACCAGGGACGATGTATCGGCGCTCTTGACGAGGCAATTATCTTCGTACCCAATGGGAAGAAAATGACCACCGTAGAAGATCTTCAACCAATGATGGAAGAGGCATGTAAGCAGCAATAAGCTGTTTAATCCATTCCACCATAGAGACCCCTGGGCAAGTTAGTCTGAATTTTCTGCTGATTGCATCAACGACGGCGAAAATAGCCAAATGATGTCCGGGCTTAAATTGCTTACGTTGCTCATATGCGATACAGGCAATTCTGATTTCTGCCGCTCCCCACTCACACTTTGGATATCCTGTGATTTCTTGAGCATTCAGACGGGTCATTTGAACTATTTCCTGTTTTATTAGTCCAAAATCGGAAAGTAACTAAATATCAAATTTATATGCCTCAAAGCTTGCAAAGAATCTTGAGTATTCAGGCCATGGAATCCTCGATCACATTGTTCAGTTCGTTTTTTGAAGATATAACCTCACGCTTTTCTGACTACGGCCAGAACGGTTACAACAGAAGGGCATAAGGTTTTACCTGGAGGCATTCCAAACCTTCACAGGAAAAAGAAATGAATAAACTATCTCCAACCAGTACTCTACTTCCAGCGGCCAATGTTCCGCCATCAAAAGAGTCTGAGCAAATCGCCCAGGCTTTTGCTGGTCTCAGGAAGGTTAAACCCAGTGATATTGACAATGAACATTCTAAATGCCCGCCAGAAAGCGAAGTACATTCTCTTCAGAAAAAAACGGTTACCATATTTGTTGGGGATCAGCTCACACGGCTTAGTGGGATTGCTGACTCCCTTATCAAGGACTTCGACGTGTTAGTTGATGCTTATTTCAACTCACTCAAGCCGGATCAGGCAGGGAGTTCGCACCAGATGTACGACAATACATTTAATATTATAAATGAGATACAAATACCCGATTTTAGTTCACTTTCGATATCAGACGAAGATAATTCTTGGGCTTCCAGTCCTGAAAAAGCGATTAAACATTACGATAGTGCTTCTGAAACCATCACCCAGCAGGATGAGCTCCTGAAAGTCGTTACTGACATACTTTCCTACTCCCCTGACCAGAACTGGTCAAAAAGTGATGCACATCGAATGGCCGGCATAGCACTCACAACATTGGGACTTCTCTATCATCTTCTTGCTGAATCCCCCAGCGACAGCGAAACAATCGAACAAAAAATCTCCGAGCTGAACCAATACATTTCAAGGCTGAAAGCATCGTATGAATTGGATGACCAAGAAAATACGAACGTTATTTTTGATTGGCCATGAAATCTTCGATCACATCAGTCAGTCCGCGGTTAATGATATAACCTGACGCTGTTCTGACTGCCACCAGCCCCCATGGAGTCTGAGAGAGCAGGAGAGCATAAAGCTTCACCTGGACAGCATCCCAAGTCTTAACTCAGTCAAAGAGGAAAGCAGGAATGATTAACCTACCGCAAACCAGTACTACCGCTCTTGCAGAATATGTTCCACAATCAAGGGATGAACAAGTCGGCCACGCTTTTGCTGTTAACAAGGAGGTTAAACCCAGTACTACTGGTAATGAATGTTCTAAATGCCCGTCAGAAAGCACAAGCCCTTCCCTTCAGGAAAGAACCGTCGCACTGCCCGTTGGGAATCAGGACACGCAATCTGGCAAGAATGAGAATGTTGCCTCTCCGTTGGTGGCTCCCTGGCTTGCAAGTGATACTGATCAGCTCTTAGACAATCTGGAGGAGGTGATGCAAGCAGCTAATAACCTGCTTTCCACCTCCATCGACCAGAACTTGTCAGAATTCAATGCATTATCGATGAGAGGCAGAGCATACTTGATAATGGGAGATCTCCAGATGATAAACGACACATTCTCTACTCTCTCCGGATCCGCCAGCCATAACAAAAGCGAAACAATTGATCAAAAAATCTCCGAGCTGCAACAATTCGATAAAAAGCTGGAATCAGTGCACAAATAGTTTGGGTGAAAGTCTTATACTGATAAGTGCCATGGATCTTCTGAGAGAATCTCCTGCTCTGCCACAACCATGAGGTGATGCAGTTCATTTTCTTAATCCTCCCAGTGGAGACCTTGGCCTGACTGAACAAGAAGAGATAACCGATGTTGCAGCGTCTCAATTGCAGAGCAGTAACCACTAGCGGGAATGGTCAGTGGCTGACATAATTCCAGGAGGTCGGCCTCTCGCAGATGATTATTTTGTCACAGGAAAGTCATATCTGCATCTCGAAGCGGTTCTTGCCTGGATATTTTGGTACCGGGAGGAGGTAAATGCAGCACTGTCTTCATTCAATAAGGCTTTCCTTTCAAGAACCTCTTCGACTCATTAAGTCCTGTGGAACATGAGAAGTTCCCGGGTCTCCAGCCTGTGTAACCTGTGTAACATGAAAACTTCACAGCTCTCCATTTTATAGCAGCAGTTTGTTGACTATCACTGATATTATCCTTGTATGGTTGTAATTTTCCCTTCAATTTATTGAATTGAAAATGAAGCTCTTTATAGGATTGAGAATGAAGCTCTGCCAACTCTGATTTTTCTTGTTCAAACCGAGCCTCCATTTCTTTTAGCTCCAATTTTGCTTGCTCAAACAGAGCCTCCACTTCTTTTACCTCTTCTTCGCTTGGGCGAGCAGGAAACAAATCCATAGCAATACTTGCTTTAATGAAGAGTTGTTTGACTTTTTCCTGGATAAGCTCTCTTTTCTGATCTTCATTTTCCAGCCTTTCTGAAGTAGCAAACTGATAGGCCGAACCGGGTTGACCGGCCGGGAGCCCACTGAAGCCCATCGAGCCATCGTCTTCTGCCACAATATTGCCATCACCTGCCTGGGATGTCTCTTTAGTCCCGGTGAACGGCTCTTCGGCAAAATGGCCGTTGACTTCATCAAGCAACTGCTGAACCCCTGACTGGAGCCTGAGGATCAAGCCAGTAACGTTCTTGACCTTTTGCCCCTGGCTGCCCCCCTGGCTGTCATCCACCGGTAGAGCGCAGGCACCAGAATCTTTTCCCGGGTTACTCAAGTTGTAGGATCTCGTATCTTGTTGGTACTCTGCCCTTGTACACATTCGCTCTGCGATACTCTCAAACGCCTCACGGTCTTTGCCCCGCAGGAAACTGTCAATCTCGCTTAAACTGATCATCCAGCGATCAAATTTTACCGGGGCTGCGCTGGCGCTTTCTCCCTCTTGATCGCCATGAAATTGAGGTTGGGTCTCAGCTGTGTTTTGGGCAGAAATTGATGGCATACTCATAGCCAGTTACCCCTTCAACTCCAGGTCAACATTAGACTTCAGAGTTTTGCCACAAGATAAAGTTCAAACATTGGGTTAGACGATTTAATTATTTCCAGGCGATGGTGACAGCCGTTCTTTAAACGTCCTTTATTATGTAATAAATAACTCCCATATCTTCTCCAATAGCAAATTCACAGCCTTATCATGCCGGTTTATGGCAGCGATCCTGAGCGGGGCTATCTCCATCAGGGTTCCATCCTCTTCTTTAACCTCGCAGGCAGAGTACAGCACGCTGAATTCAGGATTGCATACAACCAGATCGTTTTTCCCGGTTCTCTTCCTGCTCTTGTTGATAGATCTGTTTGTTCAGAACTTCGATCTGCGTAAGCATATGTTCAATATGCCTGTTAAGCATCAGATGCTCATTTTCATAGGCTGGTATACCAACGAATTTTATGATCAGTACTTTTGCTGCTTCTGATGACTGAAGATAGAAATCCCTAAGCTCCATCATTTTACCCAAGTGTTGCTCTCTAAGGAGGTCTGAGTGGGAGCATTGCAGAAACTGTTCCTCCAGATATTTAGACTTGCGAAAAAATTCTTTCCAGTAATCACCAAACTCTTTTTCAAGAGGATCTATCTTATTCTTAACTTCACTGTTTGTAGCTGTTTGTTGACTATCACTGATATGACCCTTGCAGGGTTGTAGTTTTTCTTTCAATTCATTGAACTGAGAATGAAGCTCAGCCAGCTCTAATTTTGCTTGCTCAAACCGAGCCCCCATTATTTCCAATACTCGTTTTTCACTATTGTCGCGTCCAATGGACTGTATATCCTTGCTGCTCCTTATGTTGACGACCTCTTCCAGCTTATCCAAACGGTGATGAAAATCCTTTACCTGAAGCTCCTCAAATTGCTTCCTGACCTCTCTGAATTTTCCAGAAAAATGTTTAAGCCCCAACGTTTCAATACTGTTCAACTCTCCCTTGATCCACTGCATCTGATTTCGACACTCTGTTATCTGACCATCCCCCCACTGATCTCTCATCAATCGTTCCATGTGAGCACTTAAATACGTTAACTTTGTTTCAGTCTCATGCGAAAGGGCATCATAAGAGAGCGTTGGAGCTACCGGCGTTGCGGCTGGATCAGCCGTCGCAAAAGACGATGAAGGCACTGCAGCAGACTGATAAGCCGGATCGGGTTGACCGGCAGGGAGCCCACTGAAGCCCATTGAGCCATCGTCTTCTGCCACAATATTGCCATCACCTTCAGGGGATGCCTCTTTAGACCCCGTGAACGGCTCTTCGGCAAAATGGCCGTTGACTTCATCAAGCAACTGCTGAACCCCTGACTGGAGCCTGAGGATCAAGCCAGTAACGTTCTTGACCTTTTGCCCCTGGCTGCACCCCTGACTGTCATCCACTGGTAGAGCGCAGGCACCAGAATCTTTTCCCGGGTTACTCAAGTTGTAGGATTTCGTATCTTGTTGGTACTCTGCCCTTCTGCACATTCGCTCTGCGATACTCTCAAACGCCTCACGGTCTTTGCCCCGCAGGAAACTGTCAATCTCGCTTAAACTGATCATCCAGCGATCAAATTTTACCGGGGCTGCGCTGGCGCTTTCTCCCTCTTGATCGCCATGAAATTGAGGTTGGGTCTCAGCTGTGTTTTGGGCAGAAATTGATGGCATACTCATAGCCAGTTACCCCTTCAACTCCAGGTCAACATTAGACTTCAGAGTTTTGCCACAAGATAAAGTTCAAACATTGGGTTAGACGATTTAATTATTTCCAGGCGATGGTGACAGCCGTTCTTTAAACGTCCTTTATTATGTAATAAATAACTCCCGTATCTTCTCCAATAGCAAACTTACAGCCTTATCATGCCGGTTTATGGCAGCGATCCCTAGCGGGGCTATCTCCATCAGGGTTCCATCCTCTTCTTTGACCGTGCAGGCAGAGTACAGCACTTCCCTGGCTTCTTTGCGCTTTCCATCGTTCAGGAGAATAGTTACAGCACTCAACAACGGTTTCATTATCTCGATATTTCCCTGACTGGCTGCAAGATACAACGGTGTTGCTCCGTCTGCCCGGGTTTCCATTAGTGGCACCATAATGGCAGCCCCCCTTTCCTCCCTCGGCAACACTGTCAACACTTGCATTAATTGCTTCACGCTTTGGTTATGCCCGCCCAGAACAGCACTCAAGAGCGGGAAGGCCTTAATCAGCTGATACCCGACAGCTGCGGCCAGTCGTGAGCTTTTGAATCTGACGGCACCTATCATTGCTTCGAAGGCAACAATTTGTTGTTCTGATTCCTGGTAGTTATTCGCAGTACTCAGGAATTGCTCCACAACTTTTTGATCGAAGGCATCTACCACAGCAGTGAAGGCTTTCCGCATTGCTGTTGCTGGCAGTCTGCCCACTGCATCCAGTAATTGCCCCACAATCTTATGATACCCTTTGAAAGCAGCCCAGTGCAGCGGTGTTCTAACATATGAGGCATGAAACACCTTCTGAATGGTATGAGCCCTTTCAGGTTCCGTCATTCCGTCCAGGGTATTCAGCAATTGCTCCACAACCTTCTGTTCACCAATTTGAGCAGCGACGTGTAGCGCTGTTTGCCCGTATTTGTTGGAGAGAGTCATTACCGTCGTGACTGCCTGGCAACGTTCAGATTCAGGCCAGGTCTCCAGAATTTTCAGCATCCGGGCGACAATGGTTGTTTTCCCGTTCATGGCTGCACTCAAAATAGGGAAAGCCTTCAGAAGTTCTGCTAACTGCTCCTGCCCTTTGCTGGCCACACAGGTATAGGAAAACCCGGTTTCAACGTCCTCAGCCAACAACTGGGTAACGATCTTATAGTGGCCATGGTGAGCAGCTATATGAAGCGGTGTTCTGCCGAAACTGTCTGCCGCACTCAGCACCGCCCTGGTAGCTTCCGGCTTTAGAAGATCATTCAGGACATTCAGTAACAAGGCTACCACTTTTTCGTGCCCGGCTTGTGCAGCTCGGCAGAGCAAATTTTTACCGCCCTGGTCGACCACATTCAGAACCAGCATGATGGCCTCAGACTTTGCGGGCCCCTTCAGTGTTTTCAGGTTTTTTAGTATCTCCTCCAAAACCGTGGTTTGCCCGTCCCGGGCAGCGTCGAGAAGTGTGATTTTCATATTCTTGCTGGCAATTAACAGCCTCAGGCACGCCTGATGGCCGCTTTTGGCTGCGTAATGCAGGGGGGTCAAGCCATAGCGGTTGTTATTATCATTAACGAGAATACCGGGATCGGTCAGTAATGCCTTGACACACTCGGCGTGGCCATATCCGGCAGCAAGGTGAAGGGGGGTAAGGTCATCGTTGCCGGTTAATAACCCCTCCAAACCCTCGATGACGTCGAAGCTGGCAGCGGCGCATAGAGGCGAGCCATAGTTATTCTCTTCATTGACCAGAATGTTTGAAGGTCTCCGGTACGCCCTGCAGATCTCGACATGGGCTTTTAAACCTATTGCAGCGTGAGCCCGGGGGATCGAAATCCTAGTCTTCTCATTGACCAAAATGCCGGGAGCTCTCAGTAATGCCTTAACGCTCTCGGCGTGGCCGTATCGGGCAGCTGCGCACAGGGGCGTCCAGCCATAGATATCCTTTGCATTCACCAAAATACCGGAAACGCCCAGTAAAGCCTTGACGCACTCTGGGTGGCCGTAGCGGGCAGCGGCGCACAGTGGCGTCTCGCCATCGATATAATTCATATTGATCAGAAAGTCGGGAGTGGTCGATAACAATCGTTCCAAGATCTCAATGTTGCCATTTTTCGCAGCCCGGTGCAGATGCATTATAGCAGTCTTAATTTCATCATAAGAAAGCAGTGGTTCAACATATGTTGCTCTGGGTTTCAACGTATCAAAAGACAATGACCGTTGTGCAGAAACCTCAGAAGCCTCATTTGATGTACCTGGTTGAGCTGCCGGAAGCTTGCTTGCACCCGGTTGATCAAAGTCCTCTGGAATGATGGAATCAAGCCTTGCTGTTTGTGCCGGTTTCTGCAGAGCATCCCGCAGCAAAACCGCGACTTCCTGGTGGTTTTGTTGCCTGGCAAGCTGTAGCGGGGTCTGCCCGCCATCGTCAGTGGCGCTCAGAAGCCTTTGAACGGCTGCGGGCCTTTCGGTTTCCGGCAGTCTATCCAGAGCATTCAGCAACTGCTCCACCACCTTGATATGACCTCGGCAGGCAGCCAGGTGGAGCGGAGTTCTCCCCGATGGGTCAGCCGTATTGATAACGGCCATGATGGAACCACCACCGGGCCTTTTTCCCTCGGGCAGTCTATCCAGAGCAATCAGCAACTGCTCCACGGCTTTCTCATGCCCTTCCTGGGCAGTGACACCGAGGGGGTATAGGTATACCCGAACCTTGTCCGTTATATCTGATGGTGCTGCCCGGTAAGCCAACGCCGGTTCTGCCGCCAGTAAATCCTGTAACAAGTCAATCTGGTTGTTGCGACAAGCAGCCAGTATCGGGGCTTCATTCAGAGGCTTTGACTGGTCTACATAATTGCTGGTGTTATAAAGGGGGCGAATATTTCTTGTTTCGATTGATTGGCCAGCACCCGACTCCATACATTCACTGGACCCGACTATGGCAGGGGTGGTTGCTGGCCTCAACGGGCTCTCGTCGTCAGATGAATCGGTATAGCTTGCACCGGGCAAGCTGGCCTGATGGGCAGGGTACGGTGATGTATTATTGGGTCTCATGGCAAGCCACGGAGGATTTAGTTCCAGCCATAACTGTTGGATATTTACATTGATACTCAAGCATGAAAGCTTTCGTTGGTCACTGTTCATTACAGCAAAGATAGCGCTGCATACCCTTTCGACTAAAGCCATTTTTCTTGATAATTGGCTGCTTACGGAGGTGTCATTTACTGTGATGAAATAAGACCGAACTGGATTTTCAGTCCGGATTCTACTCTATCCACACGTTTAACCCACTCCCAATTTTTGTGCCACAAACTAAGTCTCACAACGTAACGAAATGAGGGACTGAAGTCAGGATTGCTTACAACCAGATCGTTTTTCCACATGCTCTTGCTTCGATTCTTCTTGCTCAAGCCGATTAATCCCTTTTTTCATAACTTCTATCTGCGAAGTAATATGGTTAATATTATCACTAAGAATCCGACGCTCGTTCTCACAACCTATTACGCCAGGGAGCTTTTTGTACCTAAGGGCTTTTGCTGTTTCTAATGACTCTTCATAAAATTTCAGAAGATCCATTGTTTTACCTTTGCGTTGTTCAATAGGGTGATCTGGACCAGAACATTTCAGAACCTCTTCCACCAGATCTTTAGACTTGGGACCATATTCTTTCCAGTAATCATCAAACTCTTTTTTTAGAAGATCTATCTTATTTTTATCTTCACTGTTTGTAGCAGTAGCTTTTTGACTATCGCTTATATTATCCTTGTATGGTTTTAGCAGTTCCTGCAAATCATTGAAATCAGCACGAAGCCCTTTTCGTATAGTGTCATAATTACTGCCGCTCAATCCTTCAAGCTCCTTTCTTGCTTGATCAAACAGATTCTTCATTTCTTCCACCTCTTTTTTTATCTCTTCTTTTGGGCGACCCCGGAAAAAGTCTATAGCGTTACGTACTTTTTCGAAGAGTTTTTCTACTTTCTCCTGAACAATCTCTCCTTTTCTTTCTTCTATTTTCTGCAGCCTATGGCACAAATCACGGTGTGTATCCGTTAAATCATTTAGTTGAGCCTTGTTGTCACGTATTTTCCCACACTGAGCTATTGCCTTATCAAGATACCCCTTTGCTTCCGATGCACGCTCTTCATTAAAGCCGTACGGGTCTTTTTCTGAAGCAGTAATCAAAGCATCAGCAGCATCCAGATTTTCGATAATGTCACCTGCCAGGCCAGTGTTTGAAGATTTTGCTTTTGATAGCGATACCGGCTCACCCACATTGGTCAGGTTTAATTTGGCCAGCCTGCCCTTCAGGACCTGTAACCTCCCACTCTCATGCTCCTCCATCTTTAAACTGTTCATTAATATTTTGAGATCATGTAATTGATTTTCAGCTTTCTCCAGCATGTCTTCCCTGAGGGCAGCGCCCTTCTCATTATTACTTTCCTGAGTTTTTATTAACTGCTCTATATTCTCAAGCTTCTGCTGCTTAACTGTTTCTTTGCTGATATTTAATAAATTCCTGAGCCAGCTCTTTTGCTCTAAAAGTTCAGTACGTTGTCGACCCGCAGGCATGCTTTCAATCAACATACCTATTTTACTTAAACTGTCTTCTTTATGGTTAAAGAATTTGATAATTTGATCAGTGTCAGGCAAGTCTCTGTATTTAAAATCTTTAAGGTCAGTGGCTAATGATTTGATATCATTGTGAACCCTGATATACCTTTTTACTTCACCCGATTGGTTACTTAATGCTTCCTGGCGCTCCACCAGTCGTGAGCGCTCTTCACCTGTAAGTGCTAATTAATCGAAGCGTCTGGATAACTGTGTAATGTCCCGTTCAATCGACTGTATATCCTTGCTGCTCCCTATATTGACCCCTTCCAGCTTGTCTTCCAGCTCATCCAATCGATGATGGAAATCCTTTACCTGAAGCTCCTCAAACTGCTTCTTGACCTCTGTGAATTTTCCGGGAAAATGTGTAAGCCCCAACGATTCTAAATTGTTCAGTTCTCCCTTGATCCACTGCATCTGATTTCGACACTCTGTTATCTGATCATCCCCCCACTGATCCCCCAACAATCGTTCCATGTGAGCACTCAAATACCCTAACTTTGTTCCGGTCTCAGGTGACAGGGCCTCATAAGAGGGCGGTGGAGCTAACGGAGTTGCTGCAGGATCAGTGGCCGCAAAAGACGATGATGGCAGTTTAGCAGGCTGATAAGCCGGACCCGGTTGACCGGCAGGGAGCCCACTGTAGCCCGGCGAGCCATCGTCTTCTGCCACAATTTTACTGCCATCACCTGCATGGGATGCCTCTGTAGTCCCGGTGGTCGGCTCTGTGGCAAAATGGCCGTTGACTTCATCCAGCAACTGCTGCACCCCTTCAGCGATGGAGCTTTCTGATTTTTTTATCAAACCGCAAAAACTGTGCCCCAGGGGCCGATCCGCAAGACCACTGTTTGCTTCAGTCTGGAGCCTGAGGATCAGGCCAGTAACGATCTTGACCTTTTGCTCCTGGCTGCTATCCACCGGTAGCCCGAAGGCACCAAAATCTTTTTTCAGGTTACTCAAATTAAAGGATTTCGTACCTTGCTGGTGCTCTGCCCTTCTGCACATACGCTCTGCGATATTCTCAACCGCCTCACGCCCCTTGCCCCGCAGGAAACTGTCAATCGCGCTTAAACTGATGGTCCAGCGATCAAACTTTACCGGGGCTGCGCGGGCACTTTCGCCGTGATGGCCGCCATATAATTGAGGTTGGGATACAGCTGTGTTTTGAGCAGAAATTGATGGCATATTCATAGCAGGTTACCCCTCGACTCCAAGATTCAATATCGGAGTTCAGAGTTTTGCCACATGAAAAAGTTCAAACCCCGGATTAGACGATTTAATTATTTCGTGACAATTTCTCACCAAAGGCCATGGTTTTGATGTTATATACGACGGCTGCTTTTTGTTTCCAGAGTCGTATGATTAATACAGAACTGATGCCGTAACGCCACCCGGATTTTTCGTTTAATCGTTTCAGGCTCCGCGCCATTCAGCAGGATACGGCCTTCAAAGAAGATCTTTTTATCATCCAGCTGCCAGACGTGCATGCGCCCTACTCTTTTTACCCCCTCAATGCTTTCCAGGGCCGCCCTGATCTGTTCAATATCAATGCCGCCCGGAACGCCCTGCATAAGAATAATAATGCAGCGCCTCAACAGAATCGCGCCATTAAAGATCACGTAAACAGATATCCCGACGGTTGCTATCACATCAAAAATATAGAGCTGGTAGTTGATGATCAGCACACCCGCTACGATGACTACCAGAGAAGCAACCGCATCGGACGCACTGTGAATAAATACCGCATTGATATTGATATCGCTTCTGGCTCCAGCCTTGAAAGTCAGCAGCGATGTCGTGATGTTAACCAGAAGGGCAACACCAGCAACCAAAAGTACAATCCAGCCATCAACTTCCCTTGGGTAGAAAAACTTACCTGCGGCCTCAAAGATCAGATACCCCCCCACCACCAGTAAAAATACACTGTTTATTAAAGCTCCAAGAATATCTGCTCTTTTGTATCCGTACGTCATGCGTTTATCTGCTGACTTGCAACCTATTCGCCTGGCAATGACAGCAACCAGTATTGCACAGGCATCACCCAGGTTATGCAGCGAGTCTGCGATCAGGGAGAGGCTTCCGGCAACACCTCCCCCAACGACCTGAACACCACTCAGGAAGAGTTTGATAAGCAGGGCAAGGCTCAGCTTTCCATCACCAACGGAATCATAGTCTTCATGCTGGTCCATGGAGGTTTACTCACCATATCCAGAGGTCTTAATTGTAGTCTTTTGTGCTGATACAGCTGAAAATAACCACAGCCTCCTCTCTATAAAAAGTCACCTGTCGCACCTTATTGACCAGCGTGTGTGAGCATAGACGTTGCTCAATGCACAATGCCCCACCAATAAAAAAACCTGAAAAAGCCTGATATATCAGCAGATAAAGCCTAAAGGGGACTATTACAAACACAATTTATGATGTTATATTGTTAGTTCCCTTTTCTGGCAGTCTGCGGTTCAGCTCCATTTATCGGGATGGATTTCAGCACTGATAAAGGGAACAAAGTGGCAAGGACGACACTTTTTATGAATAACCATAAAAAAATGCCAAAAAATAAAACAACAAGGGTTGCAGTTTCCCAGCAGTTCCTTCAATGTAATATTTAAGGATTCAAGCTGTATGGAAGCGACCAAGAAGGAAATGGAAGCTATGCTGGTAGGTACAGTCAAGTGGTTTAATAACCCCAAAGGGTATGGATTTATCCAGGCGCAAGAAGCGACAGAGAATCAGGATGTTCTCATTCATTACTCTGTCATTGATATGGACGGCTTTAAAACACTGAAAGCAGGCCAGGTTGTCAGCTTTGAGATTGGCCATGGTCCCAAAGGTCTTATCGCCACGAAAGTCGTACCTGATAACGGCAATGGCACTGAAAGCACTCAGAGTGCTACTCAGGAAGAGTCATTCCCGGTTTAAACAGGCGCTAAGCCACCCGAATACTCTTTTGCCAGATAGTCCTGTGTCACTCTCCACAGTGCTACACATTGTGGAGAAACACCTATTATGACAAAAGAATATTTGTTGCTATTATTTCCAGTCACTCTTTTATAAAAAGAATGTCTGGCTGATCAGGACTGCTCTTTTCCGGCTACCCATGCCGGTTAAAATCCACGAGTGCACTTTCTGCATCGCCGATGATTAGTCATACATGTCTTCACGTTCTCCATTACGTTTTCATGGGGAGGCCATTGTTGACGCTTTTGAAAGAGCCACGTTTTTTTCAATCATTGACCCATAAATCCAAGACAAGGTAGTGCAGTGCTGCTGGACAGTTTTCCCCTCGTTGTTTCAGGCTCTCTGATAATTATTGCAGCGATTGCCTGGTTTCTATGGCTGACTTTCAGCCCTTTCAAAGCCAAAACCAACACCCATCTTTTCGACCAGGATAAGCGTGCTTTTTTCGGTCAGCTGGATATTGCCGTTCGCAGTCACTTAATGGTTTTGCCTTCTTTGCCCGTTGGTGACGTTCTTGAAGCCGGCAGGTTCAGCCGAACCGCCATGGCACTGAACATCAAAAAAAACCGCCGGTTTGATTTTGTGCTCTATCATCGCAAAAAGATGGAAGTCTGTTGTGTGATCAACCTCATCCCCTACAACACAAAGTCCAACTCAAAAGAATTCAAGCTACTACGCCAGCTCTGTGAAGCGGCAGAACTGCCATTGCTGGAATATGATATGAAGCCCTGGCGGGATGTTACCGAATTGCGACGTACCGTTCTCGCCACCTGCGGATTTACCGAGGAAGGCACTCCTGATTACGAGCTCCCGACCCCAAGAGAAGCTATTGCCGAAGTCGAGACTATCGTTGATCCACAATGCCCCAAATGCCAAAGCCCCATGCGACTGCGAACGCTTAAAAAAGGCCCCCAGGCAGGCCTGGAGTGCTGGGTATGCAGCACCTACCCAAGCTGCAAAGGTGCCAGAATGGTTCACTCGTGATCAGCAGAACTGGCTACCCGACGTAGCCAGCTCCCTGAATCCAGATCAGGCGCGCTTCTCAGGTTGGACATTAAGCTTATTATCCCTCCATTTTCATTGGGGTTTCGGATGGAACCACGAAGGACACGAAGAGCACAAAGAAGAGCTATTCTTTTCCTTCGTGCTCTTCGTGTCCTTCGTGGTTCCATCTTTAACTTGCCGAAGAGAGGAATAGTCGCTTAATGTCTACCCTAAGAGGCGCGCTTAAGGATCACGGTAGCCAAAGGCGGCAATGTCAGGGCAAGACTGCAGGGCAAATGATGCATCGGGATTTCCTCAGCTTCAAGCAGCTCACCGGCTGAAACACCACTGCCGCCAAAGCAGGCATTATCGGTGTTCAAAATTTCACAATAGCGACCAGCCTCAGGAACACCCACGCGATAACCGTCACGAACAACCGGCGTCAGGTTACAGATAACCTGTACGGACTTCCCTTCATTATCATAACGACGGAACACCAGCACACTCTGGCTACTGTCATCCCCCGTAGTCCAGGCAAAACCTTCTGCCTTGAGATCCCGCTCAAACATCGCAGGCTCTGAGCCATGCAGCTGGTTAAGGGTTTTAACCAGCTTCTGAACCCCCACACTGAAACCCTCTGGATTGTCCAGCAGGCCCCAGTCCAGCTCAGCATTCTGATTCCACTCGTTATGGGTACCCAACTCAGCGCCCATAAAGAGCAACTTTTTACCGGGGTGCGCATACATAAATGCCAGATAGGCCCGCAGGTTGGCAAAACGCTGCCAATCGTCACCGGGCATACGGGTCAGAATAGTGCCCTTACCATGAACGACTTCATCGTGAGACAGGGGCAGAACAAAATTTTCACTCCAGGCATAAACCGTACTGAACGTCATCTGCCCATGATGGTGCTGGCGATAGACAGGATCGAGTTTCATATACTCAAGCGTGTCGTTCATCCATCCCATGTTCCATTTGAAGTCAAACCCAAGCCCACCGTCGGCAACCGCCGTGGACACACCAGGCCAGCTGGTTGACTCCTCCGCAATGGTCATCACATCCGGGAATGCAGCGTGCACCTTCTCATTGAACTTCTTCAGGAAAGCGACGGCTTCAAGATTCTCATTACCACCATGAATATTGGCTTCCCACTCACCATGACCTCGTGAGTAATCCAGGTAGAGCATGGAGGCAACCGCGTCGACACGAAGGCCATCAATATGGAATTCATCCAGCCAGTAAAGGGCATTACTGATCAGAAAGTCCTGAACCCAGGGCTTGCCAAAATCATAAATACAGGTTTGCCAGTCAGGGTGCCAGCCACGGCGAGGATCCGGATGCTCATAAAGTGAAGAGCCATCAAACCTGGCCAGCCCATGCTCATCATTGGGAAAGTGCGCAGGCACCCAATCCAGAATGACGCCAACCCCCTTCTGGTGACACTGATCGACAAAATAGCGGAAATCATCCGGCGAACCATAACGGCTACTGGGCGCATAAAGACCAACCGGCTGATAACCCCAGGAATCAAACAGCGGATGCTCCGACACAGGCAGCAACTCAATATGCGTAAAGCCCATGTCGATAACATAGGGAATCAGCTCATCGGCCAGTTCACGGAAGTTCAGGAAGTCTCCATTCTCTTTTCTTTTCCATGAGCCCGCATGAACCTCGTAGATAGCGAAGGGCTGCTCCTTATCTGCCTTGTCTTTTCTTTTACTCATCCACAGCTGGTCTTGCCAGGCATAGCTGTCGACGCCCTGAACGACAGAAGCCAGTCCGGGCCACTGCTCAATATGGCGCGCGAACGGATCGGTTTTCTGTGGCAGCGAATTGCCGTGGTAATCACGGATAGCGTATTTATACTGGTCGCCAGCCTGAACGCCGGGCACAAACAGCCGCCAGATACCATCATCCGCACTGGCCATTGGATGGAGCCGGTCATCCCAGCCATTAAAGCTTCCCACAATGCTCACTGACCGGGCATAAGGCGCATAAACCTTAAACAACACACCCTGTATATTCAGTTTGCTGTTGATCTTATGAGAGACCACCTGTGCCCCAAGGTGTCGATAAAGGCCTTCCGACTCAATATCTGACTGAGCAAGAATATATTCCCCAAAACAGTACGGGTCATAAACCACAAAGCGGTGACCATTCGCCCAATGGATCGTCAACTGATAAAGAAACGGCTTTTTTCTTCTGGGCAGATGCAGCTCAAAGACACCCGCCTCATTGCGAAGCATTTCGCCAAGCAGCTTGCTGGTGTGGTGGTCAAAAACCTCAACCATGGTTGCATCCGGGCGCCATACGCGAATGACCAGACCTTTGCCTTCCGGATGAGGATGCAACCCCAGCTGATCAAAAGGCGTTGCACACTGACTGTTAGCCAGATCCGACACCACAGGCTCTATGGCAGCCTTTGGCATTGATGATGTTTTGGAAGATACAGCGATATTCATAGTGTTGCTTTATTTCAGTGCAAAAATTGCCTGTCGACAAAATCAGATGGACTCCTTTTAATCTGAAAGTGCTCTTTATCCAGGAGCCTGTCGGACTTAAGACTGTCCTACTGCGGATGCTTAAGTCCGACAGGCTCCCAAGAAGACAGGGAAACCTTGTGTCTGGAAGACTGAGCACCTCAGCCTTCCGCTTTTCCTTCAAGATAAGCCACCCCGGGGCTTATCGCTGACCCACTGCAGCTCGATAAACCTCAAGGTAATCCAGGGCTGACTGCTCCCAGGTAAATGACTCATTCATGGCATTAACTACCAAATGAGTCATTAACTGCCCATCCTGATAAACGGCACGGGTCTGATTGAGACAGTGCAACAAAGCATCACTGTCAGCCGAATCAAACATAAACCCGGTTGCGTCCCCGCCAGCTGAATCATAGCCTTTAACGGTGTCGACCAGCCCACCAACCGCCCGAACAATGGGCAGGGTACCGTACTTCATACTGTACATCTGGTTAAGGCCGCAGGGCTCAAACAATGAAGGCATCAGGAAGAAAT
This sequence comes from Thalassotalea sp. G20_0, assembly GCF_017744175.1. Taxonomy (NCBI): domain Bacteria; kingdom Pseudomonadati; phylum Pseudomonadota; class Gammaproteobacteria; order Alteromonadales; family Colwelliaceae; genus Thalassotalea; species Thalassotalea sp. G20_0. Next base: position 23,261 of record NZ_JAGHQV010000050.1, read on the forward strand.
CAGCACCGGCTTCAATCAGATGCGCCAGACGGTTGTCATAAGCCTCAACAAAGCGACACTTGTCGGGGAAAGCACTGACCAGCCGGCTCAGTTCAGCGGCAATCATCCGGTCACCGGAGCCCTGGAGTACAACCTGAACATCATCCTGCAAAAGCTGCCACAGGGCTGGTATCAGATAAGCAAAACCTTTCTGCCCGGCAAGGCGACTGACCAGCCCGTATAGAGGCTTATCGGCGCTCACCGGTAACTGTAGTCGCTCCTGCAAAGCCTGCTTGCACACCGCCTTGCCAGACAGATCATGCAGGGAGTAATTGGCTGGCAGCAAAGCGTCCGTTTCAGGGTTCCACGCCTGATAATCACAGCCATTAAGAATACCGGAGAAATCCTGTTTTCTTCGCCCGATGATATGGGCAAGGCCATGAGACCCAAGATCCGTCTGCAGCTCTTCAGCATACCTTGGACTCACCGTAGTGATTTTATCAGCAAAGGCAATGCCGCCCTTGAGCAGATTAATATGCCCATGGTCTTCAAAGAAATCCGGAGTATACCAGTGCTGATCGATCCCCAACAAACCTAATAAGGCACGGTCAGTATGTTGTTGATAGGCACCATTGTGAATGGTCAGGACCGTCCGTGTGTCGGCAAAGAAAGCATTATCAGACTCATGGGCTTTGAGGTAGAAAGGCAGCAGTGCTGACTGCCAGTCATGGCCATGAATAATATCCGGCTTGAAGCTTAACAGCTGACAGGCCTGAAGTGCCGCTTTGCAAAAAAAAGCAAACCGCTCAGTGTTATCGCCAAAACCTTCACCCTCGTGGGTGTAGAGACCACTGCGGTCAAAGTAGTGGTTATGCTCAATCAGGTAAACAGGGACACCGTCAAACGTTCCCTGTCTTATGGCAAAACCCATTTTGCCATGGGAGCCGAGACAAATCTCTCCAACTCCGACAACATCCGTTGTCAACGCCTCCAGAGCCTGACGGTAGGCGGGCATAATCACCCGGACATCATTTCCGAGCTTGCGCATCCACGGTCCGAGAGCGCCGGCCACATCGGCCAGCCCTCCGGTTTTGACAATACCTGCCAGCTCTGATACCGCAAAAAGAATGTTTAAATCAGAACCCAACTTTTGCTCCTCTGGGAATAACCACCAGTCCGGAATCAGTGACCTTGAAGCGTTTAAGATCCTCTTCACGATCTACACCAATGCGGGTTCCCGGTGCAATTTCTACCCGCTTATCCACAATAACCCGGTTCAATACGACGTCTTCACCGATGGTGACATTGGGCAGAATAACCGATTCAGTAATTCGGGTACGGTCGCCTATTTTGACATTGTAACCTACCACACTGCGATGCATATGGATGTCATAGAATACGCAACCCACACCCACCATGGAGTTGTTGATCTGACCTTTACGCTCCTCACGATCAAAAGCGATCAGGGCCGGTGGATAGGGGGGAATATAGGTACGAATCGGCCAGTCCTGATTATGCAGGTCGATAGGCGGTTCACTGGTCAGCAGATCCATATTCGCTTCCCAGAATGAATCAATGGTACCTACATCGCGCCAGTAGCCGTTGTTTTTACCCCCGGGAACCCTATTTTTGGAAAAGTCATACACCATGACTTTTGCCCGTGGGTAAAGGGATGGAATGATGTTTTTGCCAAAGTCGTGGTCAGACCCTTCATTGGCGTGATCATCCAGCAGCTCTTGCACCAGACACTCTTTAGTGAACACATAATTACCCATTGAAGCCAGCACATAGTCCGGGTTTCCGGGAATGGTCTTGACATTATCCACAGGCTTTTCGGCAAACCCGATCATACGACCATCTTCGTCGACCTCGATAATACCAAAGTGATGGGCCTGATCCACCGGTACGGGAATCGCCGCTACGGTCAAGTCAGCACTGTGCTGCTGGTGATACTGAACCATATCCCGCACATCCATGGTGTAGATATGGTCACCACCAAACACACACACCAGATCAGGGTTGTGCGACTCGATGTGATTCAGGTTTTGATACACCGCATCCGCTGTGCCCTGATACCAGTCACTGCCGGTATTCATCTGGGCTGGCAGCGTATCAATAAACTTGTCCGCGAGGCCGGCAATACGCCAGCAACGTTGCAGGTGTTTGCTCAGCGAGTGCGATTTGAACTGAGTAATCAGATAAATCTTGTGAAGATCAGAATTCACAAAATTACTCAGAACAAAGTCGATGATTCGATACTGTCCGCCAAAAGGAACCGCTGGCTTTGCTCTTACACTCGTGAGTGGAGCAAGCCTCGATCCTACCCCCCCGGCCAGGATCATGGAAAGGACTGACGCCATGGTCGATTTTCCTGTTTTCTGCATTATGATCTGAAAGTAATTAGGTCAATCCCTGACCCATTCCGGCTAATGAATACACCCCGGAAGAATCCCCCACCTGCCTGCAGCCGACACCCCTATTGCCAGCTTCAGGCAAAGTATTCAGGTGTTTTGCTGATTCAGCTGAACACCTGTAGCGAGTACAAAGTCACACGCCATTTGCCTTAAAGACTTCGGCGACTATCTCCTGAGCTTCACTCTGCAGATGGGAAAGGTGCTCTTTCCCTTCAAAGCTCTCAGCATAAATCTTATAAACGGCTTCAGTTCCGGAAGGTCTGGCGGCAAACCAGCCCCGCTCGGTAACAACTTTCAGACCACCAATCGCGGCACCATTGCCCGGCGCGTGGGTTAAACGGGCAATGATGGGATCACCTGCCAGTTTTTCCGCTTTCACCTGCTCCGGACTCAATGCAGCAAGCACTTTCTTCTGGGCATCATTGGCAACAGCATCGAGCCGCTGATAAACCGGAGCACCGTATTTTCGGGTCAGCTCTTCATAGTGCTCTCCCGGGTCACGCCCGGTAACGGCGGTAATTTCTGCCGCCAGCAGTGCCATGGTGAAACCATCCTTATCGGTACACCAGGTATTACCATCCCGGCGCAGGAAGCAGGCTCCGGCACTCTCTTCGCCGCCAAATGCCATAGAGCCTGTGGAGAGACCGTCAACAAACCACTTAAACCCGACCGGAACTTCAGTCACTGTACGACCCAGACCATTGGCGACACGATCAATCATGGCACTGGAAACCAGCGTCTTGCCGATAGTCGCCTCTGGTGACCATTGCGGACGGTGGGTATAAAGATACTGGATGGCAACGGACAAATAGTGGTTTGGATTCAGCAACCCATGACCCCGGGTCACAATACCGTGGCGATCAAAGTCCGGGTCATTCCCGAAAGCAATGGCAAAGTCATCTTTGAGGTTGATCAGTCCGGCCATGGCGGAGGAGGATGAACAATCCATCCGAATCCGGCCATCCTTATCAAGGTGCATAAACGAAAAGGTCGGATCAATTTTTTTACTGACCAGCGTCAGGTCAAGACCATAACGATCCGCGACAGGTGCCCAATAGTGCAAACCGGAACCACCCAGGGGATCAACACCAATGCTCAGTTTAGCGTTGGCAATGGCCTCCATATCCAGCACGTTTTCCAGGTCATTCACATAAGGCGTAACGAAGTCATACTTGTGAACCTTGCCGGATCTGAGCGCCTGTTCAAAAGAGATTCTTTTAACGCCAGACAGGTTTTCAGCGATCAGCTCATTGGCCCGTTTTTCCACCCAGCCGGTAATATCACTACCTGCAGGACCACCATGGGGCGGGTTATATTTAAAACCGCCATCTTCCGGTGGATTGTGGGAAGGGGTGATGACCACCCCGTCCGCCAGCTTGCTGTGATAGCGATTATAGGAAACGATGGCATGGGAAATAACCGGCGTTGGCGTATAGCCACGCTCCTGATCGATCATGACATCCAGGCCATTGGCAACAAACACTTCCACAGCACTGATTAACGCCGGCTCAGACAGCGCATGGGTATCCATGCCAACAAAAACAGGGCCTTCTATCCCCTGCGCACGACGATATTCACAGATTGCCTGACTGATCGCCAGAATATGGTCTTCATTGAACGAACCATTGGCAGACGTGCCACGATGACCCGATGTACCAAAAGCGACACGCTGACTGCTTTCTGCCTGATCGGGCCGTATCGTGTAATAGTCACTGACCAGCCGGGGAATATTAACCAGAAGATCATCGGTTGCGGGTTGGCCTGCGAGGGGATGCATGGCGGTTCCTCAATAGTAAAAATGGCAGAAAATGCCCTGGCTGGCCGACAGCAAATACAACCAATATTTGCTAACCATGAAAGGCAACTGCCTGATTTGCTTTCAGAAGCTAACAGAGAAAACCGCCCGCCAACACAAAAATAAAGTAGAGCATCAGTCTGTGAGTAAGTGATTATGCTCACGATACCGACTATTTTACAGAGATGCATTGCCGTTAATTACTAACTTACCCCAACCCCATTATTATGAAACAATGAAAAGTTTTCAGACCAATTCTTTCACCACCACAACACTGTGCCCCGGCACCTCGTACCACCCCTGATTAAAAATCACCTCTTCCCGGAAAGCTTCTTCATTACCCAGATCCGTGGATAAAACTCTTTGCCACCGAACGGCATTGCCAGTATCAGGCAAGTTAAAGCGCCGGGTTTCAGCCTCATTATTGATCAATAGCACCAGGCTGGGCTGGCTATCCACAGGGCAGCGATAGCGCATCTCCAATGCACGACCACGCTCATCAGGCAGCATTGCTGCACTCAGAGGTACACCTTCAGTATTAAACCATTCAAGCTCAGCGCTGTGCCACTGCCTGTCATCTGTCTGATAACGAATGCCCAGCAATGGCTCTGACTTGCGTAAATGAATAAGCATTGAGGTGAACTGTTGCAGCTCGGCACCATCAGGATTCTCATCACTATTGCCGTTTCCAGCCAACCACGACCAGTCAACCCAGCCAATGGGATTATCCTGACAGTAAACATTATTATTGCCATGCTGACTGTTACCAAACTCATCACCCGCCATCAGCATGGGGATACTGCGGGAAAACATCAGCGTCGCCAGCAGGTTTTTTCGTACACGCAGCCGCAGCTGTTGAATAGCAGGGTCACTGGACGCCCCTTCAACGCCATAATTCCAGGAGAGATTATGTTGGTCACCGTCCCGGTTACCCTCACCATTAGCGAGGTTGTGCCGGTGCTCAAACGACACCAGGTCGCGCAGGGTAAAACCATCATGGCTGCAGATATAGTTAACACTTCCAGCCGGTCTGCCTGGCCCGAAAATATCTCTGGAGCCGGTCAGACGCCAGGCGATATCCACCACCTGGTCTTTGTCACCACGCCAGAATGATCGTATACCACCGCGATAACGGTCATTCCACTCATGCCAGTCCCTTGGGAAACCTTTCAGGCGATAACCTTCAGGCCCAAGATCCCACGGCTCTGCAATCATCTGCCGGGTCGAAAGAATCGGGTCCTGAAATACGGCCTGAAAGAATGCGCTGTGAGCATCAAACTTCCGATGTCGTCTGGCCATGGTCGGTGCCAGATCAAAACGGAAACCATCGATCTGATAGTGCTCAGCCCAATACCTGAGGCTATCCATCACCAGTTTGATGGTTTGTGGGCTGTCAAAATTCAGCGTATTCCCACAACCACTGTAGTTGGTAGACACCAGGTGACCACCATGGTGATCCAGCAAATAGTAATCTTTCTCAGCCAACCCTCGCAGGCTCAGGCTTGGACCATCCGTTCCCGCTTCACAGGTATGGTTGTACACAACATCCATCACCACCCGGATACCGGCACGATGCAATTCACGAACCATTGTCTTCAGTTCATCCACCGGATCATCCATAGCATAGGACGGCTCAGGTGCCATAAAACAGAGCGGGTTATAGCCCCAATAGTTTTTCAACCCCAGCTTCCGTAATCTTGGCTCACTGAGAAAACTGGTAACCGGCAACAGCTCAACCGTATTGATGCCCAGCCCCTTCAGATAATCAATAACGACAGGATGACACATCCCCAGATAAGTCCCCCGCAGGGCTTCCGGAATATTCGGGTGCTGACGGGTAAAGCCCCTGACATGGCTCTCGTAAATAATACTGTCATCATGAGGGAGTTCAGGTCTGGTAACAGACTGCCAGTCAAACTGATCGGTCCGGACCACCGATTTGGGCAGCAAATGGCCGTTGTCCTGATCATTGAACAACCACTGACTTCTTTCCTTTCCGGAGTAATCATAGACAGCAGGCTGCCAGTTAATCACCCCTTTGACCTCACGGGCATAAGGATCCAGCAGCAGTTGGTTAATATTGAAGCGCAACCCCTCATCAGGTGCCCAGCGGCCATCGGCCCGATAGCCATAGGCCTGACCTTCCTGCACCCCTTTAACCAATACATGCCAGATGCCCTTTTCAGGGCCATACATGGGCATGCGCTGCTCCACCCCGGTGCTGTCAAACAGACACAGCATCATGGCTGACGCTTCCGGTGCATATACCGCAAAGTTCACCCCCACCGCTGAGTCAGGAAACTCCGGGTGCAGCTGCTGATTCAAAAAATTGGCCCCCAGATGGTGGCAACTTCCCGGGCCAAGTGATTCTAAGGTTATTTGTGGCTGATTCATGTATCCGAGACATCAAAATTATTGGAATGGTTTGAATTTTAATTTGATTCACCAGCAATGACTACTGCTGTTGAAAATCCCCCCATTAACCAGGACAGCTGTTAAATAGCTTCCAGCGCTTCCGATAATTTTTTCACGGCAATCACTGTCAAACCGGGAATCGGTTTTCTGGGCTGATTGGCGGCAGGAACAATGGCCCGGCTGAAGCCATGCTTGGCAGCTTCTACCAGACGCTCCTGACCATTGGCCACCGGACGGATTTCCCCGGCCAGACCCACCTCACCAAAGGCCACCAGGTCCTGTGGCAGTGGTGTATCCCGCAGGCTGGAAACCACGGTCAGCAGGCTGGCCAGGTCAGCGCTGGTTTCTGTGATCTTTACGCCACCCACTACGTTAAGAAACACATCCTGGTCACTGGTGAAAATGCCACCGTGCCGGGTAAGAATGGCCAGCAGCATGGCCAGACGGTTCTGTTCCACACCGACAGTTACACGACGAGGGTTTCCCAGTTGGGATTCCACCACCAGCCCCTGTATCTCAACCAGCAGAGGTCGGGTACCTTCCCACAATACAGAAATAATGCTGCCCGAAGTTGCCTCCTGGGTTCGGGACAGAAAAATGGCCGATGGGTTTTTCACTTCCTTCATGCCGGTTTCGGTCATGGCAAAAATACCCAGCTCATTCACCTGACCAAACCGGTTTTTGGTGGCCCGCATCATACGGAAACGGGAATCATCGGTATTGCCCAGCATGATCTGGGTATCAATGATATGGGACAGAGTCATGGGCCCGGCCAGAGAGTTGTCTTTGGTGACATGGCCGACAATCAGTAAAACCGTACCACTCTGTTTGGCATAACGGGTAAGGAAAGCGGCAGACTCTTTGACCTGGCCAACACCACCGGGGACGGAGTCCACTCCGTTCATATACATCACCTGAATGGAGTCGATGACGATAATGCCGGGCTTTTCCTGCTCGGCCACCGCGACAATATTTTCTGCGGAGGTTTCCGCCAGCATTTTCAGGTTATTGGTGGGCAGCCCTAATCGCTGGGCCCGGGCGGCAATCTGCTGCATTGACTCTTCGCCAGAGACATAAAGGGCATTCATGGACTGGGCAACGTGACAGAGCACCTGCAGAAGAATGGTACTTTTACCGGCACCCGGGTGACCACCAATCAGTACCGCACTGCCTTTGACAAAACCGCCACCGAGGACCCGGTCAAACTCCGTCATGCCGCTGGAGAAGCGGGGTGCCTCTTCCACATCCACTTCGCTGAGGGTTTTCAGCTCGGAGAGAGCACCGGCAAAACCGGCTTTGTTACTGGCGGCAATGGAGGGAGAGGCCGCCGGTCCGAGGTTGACTTCTTTATAGGTGTTCCAGGCTTTACAGTCCGGACACTGCCCCTGCCATTTGGCGGCTTCGCTGCCACACTCGGTACAGACGTATGCTTTTCGGGATTTTGCTTTTGCCATGAAGAGTCTTTGCGTAAATAGAGTCAGTCTAACTGCTCAGTATGATCCGTAACAAATATTCCGTATTGAACCACAAAGACACGAAGGCACAAAGGAAGCCTTTTTTGTTAGTTACCGCAGCTCAGGCAAGTTCGGATAAACCTTTGTGTCTTTGTGGTTCCCTTCTTTTTTCAGTGACTACCAAAGACAACAAAGTCAGACTAAATTAACGCTGATAGAACTTTGTACTGAAGGGGATTCATACTGCAGAATCATGCAGGGTTTATGATGTATAAGCCACAACCTTCACTCCTCACTTTCTTGAGGTATGCACTTATTTCAGCTTATTGTTGCCAGGGCATACTTCAAAGACACAGGCACTCACCATGAATACGAATAAAATTGGCATTATCGGCACTGGCTTTGTTGGCATGGCGGCCGCCTACTCCCTGTTCCAACAAAAGCTGGCCAATCAAATTGTTCTTGTGGATAAGAACCAGGACAGAGCCCATGGCGAAGCACTGGATCTGATGCATGGCCAGCCACTGGTGGGGCGCTGCGAGGTTACCGCCGGTGACTTTGCCAGCCTGGAGGGGGCTGGCATCATCGTTATCTGCGCCGGTGTCAGTCAATCCAGCCCCGATGAAAGTCGGCTGCATCTGTTGCAGCGGAACATCAAAGTGTTTGAAACCATCGCCAGAGAGCTTGACCAGCATGCACCCCAAGCCATGTTACTGATTGCCAGCAACCCGGTGGATATTCTTACCCATGCCATGCAAAGCCTGAGTCATCGTCCCAATAACCTGGTGATTGGCACCGGAACCCTGCTGGATACCTCCCGCTTTCGAACCCTGCTGGCCAACTACTATGATGTCTCACCCCAGTCCATTCACGCTTATATTCTCGGGGAACATGGTGACTCTGAAGTACCGGTCTGGAGTTCCGCCACCATTGCCGGGCTTGGCATCAAAGGCAATACGATTAATAGTCGTGAATACGATCCCGAAGCCCTGGCAGGTATTGTCACCAGGGTCAGAAAAGCCGCTTACGAGATCATTGCCAACAAAGGCTACACCAACTGGGCGATTGGTCTGGTTATTGCCTTCATCATTCGCATGGTACTCAATAATCAGCGCAGTGTTCTTCCGGTCACGGTCCGGCTGAATGGAGAATACGGCATTAGCGATATCTGCCTTAGCCTGCCAACCGTTATTGGCAGTGACGGCGTGGAGAGCATTATTGCCCCTAAACTGGATGAGGAGGAACTGGCGGGCATTCGACACTCGGCAAACACCCTTAAAGATTCTATGGATCAGCTGGTGTAAGCCCCTTTTTTACGATCGGTAAAACGCAAAGATCACGCAGGGCACAACAGAAGATTTCCTCTTTGCCCGGCGTGATCTTTGTGATTCCCAAAAGCCCTGTAAAGCGTTTCAGGCTATTCGTTCATATCGAGAACGAAGACCCACAGCCACAAGTCGACTTGGCATTCGGGTTTTTAACCAGAAAGCGAGAGCCTTCCAGCCCCTCTTCATAGTCAATCTCCGCGCCCACCAGGTACTGGTAACTGAGGAAATCAACCACAATGGCTGCGCCATCTCTGGTAATCAGGGTGTCATCATCAGCAAGGTTACTGTCAAACGTGAAGCCGTACTGAAAACCGGAACAGCCGCCACCGGTGACATATACCCGGAGCCTTTGATTTTCTTCGGTCTCATCTGCCAGCAATTCACTTACCCTGCGGGCAGCAGCTTCCGTAACACTGATTGGCTCCGGTATCACTGTTTCTACTACGCTCATTGACCCTCCCGTGCCACCGCCCTGGCTCATGGCCATCACTTACTGATAACCCGTTAAGGCAGCGACCCGTCATTTACTCATTAGCGGGCTATTATCGGAGTAACCAACTGTTACAGTCAACTATCCACCGCTTCAATCACTTCCGCTGCGGGCATCTCCTGGTCAGCACGCTCCAGCAGAGGCTGAGGTCCGGCTGGCACACCATTCGCGTGATGCTCAAGACTGCCATTAACCTGAGACCCTTTGGTCATCTCTATCACGTTGTAAAACACATTACCGGTAATCACGGCCCTGGAAGCAAGCTCCAGATGTTCTTCGGCAAAAACATTGCCACGAACATGGCCATCGACCACCACACGCTGGACATGAACATCACCTTCCACACTGCCATTATGGGCAATGGTCAGCATGCCCTGATCTGCTGACACATTACCTTTAACACGCCCTTCGATATGCACGGAACCGGAAAAGTGAATATCGCCGGTAATGATTGTTTCTGACGATATGAGCGTCGTACTGCCATGTTTCGCGACGTTACCCGCTGTTTTGCTCTTGCCGAACATCCGCTAACAGCTCCTTATCCCATTGATAAATTTGTTCAAAACTCTGTTTGATTCCGCTGGTGATCCGCACCATAACCTTGACCTCTGCCGGCTGAAAACCTTCCGGTATAGTGAAGTCAAAGTACTCTCTGTCACTGGGCAGAGCCTGAAAATAGCGAAACCCCAAACCTGTGATAGCCTGATCCGACGCGATCAGCTCCTGCAGCGGTATGGTCTGTGCTTTGCCATCTTTCTCGCCAATCAGGGATACCGACAGTGTTCCTTTCAGAAACGGGTTGCTTCTCGCCACCTGGGAGATCACCAGCCGAAGACGGTACTGACCGGATTCATTCCCCCGAAGTAAACTGAAGCCCGCCACCCGCACACCGGTGGACATGTCTTCCGGAGCCAGGATGCTTTTGAAAAAAGTCAGCTCTTTATGCAGCAGCTCTTTCTCTTCCTCAAGCTTCTTTACTAACAGGCGAACATTATTGACCGCTTCACGATCCATTTTGCTGGCACTTTCCAGAATGCCCACTCGCTGTCGGAGCTCTCTGTTCTCTTCCTGCAATACTCTGGCCCTGTTCTCCAGAGTGGTATTCTGTTGCCGAAGCTGGTTCAGATTCTGACCTGCATGGATTCCACCATACCAATAGGCAAAACCGCCCAGCAAAGCAATAAATACCAATAGAAAAATTCGAATTAACTGATCTCGTTTCGGGTCATGGCGTATAACCCTGAGTTTGCTACTGTCGGGATGCAAAGCTATCCACCTTTTCCTGACCATGACTCAGGCCCATCAAGTAGTTAAGAGCCAATGAGCCTGCAACCTTCTTTCAACAGCACCTGATATCAAGCCACTATTAAAAGGATGCGCCTTATTCTGAAGAACTTAACAGCGGGACTATACACAAGCCGAAAACACATAACAAACAAACCGGTAAACTTTCGCCACACCCATAATTCCGTCTTGGCCAAACATCTGAAGAAGAGGTTTGGCACAGAAAAAAGCCAGCGGTATGATGCCCTTTTACCGTTCATCAACACTGCCTTCTGATATTACATGATCGATAAATGGACAACCTCACTTATTCAGCCACCGTTGAGATTGGCTGCGTTGCAGTTAAAGCATCGTGGCATCACACCGGACCAGGTCACCGTTGCCGGTTTTCTCATAGGCATGCTGGCAGTCCCATTACTGGCCTTTGAGTTCTACTCACTGGCTTTAGTGATGATTGTGGGTAACCGCATACTGGATGGTCTTGATGGAGCACTGGCCAGGCTGGGCACCCCCTCAGACGCCGGCGGGTTTCTGGATATTACCCTGGATTTTATTTTTTATTCGGCCATTGTCATGGGCTTTGCCCTGGCGTCACCGGCACACAATGCGGTGGCAGCGTGCGTCCTGATTTTCTCCTTTATGGGCACCGGAGCCAGCTTTCTTGCTTATGCCATCATGGCTGAGAAACATCAGCTGTCAGACCCGCACTTCAAACACAAATCCCTGTATTACCTGGGTGGTCTGGCCGAGGGTACAGAAACCATTGCGCTGTTTGTGCTTTTTTGTCTGCTGCCCGGTTACTTTCCACAACTTGCTCTGGGTTTTGCCGCCATATGCATTTTAACTGCGGCTCTCAGGGTCTGGTCTGGTTACCAAAGTATTGAGCAGGCAGAGAAAGAAAAGCACCAAAAGCCAGCCTCCTAGCCCGGATATTTCATAAACTGCCCCGAATCTCGCGCCGGACTTTGTCGCTCTAAGGGATTTTGTGAGGGAGCGCGGTACCGGGGAGTACGGTCAACTGAACAAAACTCCCTTAGAGCGGCAAAGGACAAGCGAGAGCGGGAGCACGTTTATGAAATATCCGGGCTAGGGATTGAGCCATTTTTTATAGTGTTTTTAACAAATTCAGGGAACTGCATTTGCAGCACCCCCTGATTTGGCATTGGATACTCAAGCTAAATTTTCTTCACCAAGCGTTGCTACAAGGTTTCTTACATAATCTTCAGAGAGCTCAGCAAAGCAGGTAAGCAACCTTCTTTCTACCGGACGTTTGGTAAGCTCATCTACATCTAATACGTGCATATCTTCAACTTTATGGAGTCCATTAAAGATGATGCTATCACCAGGTTTTTCGTATTCAAATGTTTTTATGGTTTCTTCTACAGGAACGCACTTAGTACCTGATTCTTCTGCATTACTTAATGCCCCACCAGAAAAACCATTGTTTTGTTGAACATAGGGGGATAAAAGAGTTGTCATGCTTAAAGAAGAGTCATCTTTATGCCAGGGCATATTACATATCTGTTGTTGTGCCGGGGTAAATATATACCTGAGCACTTCACAATGAACCTTCACAGTAAAATTCTTCCAATTGAGTTGGTGCCCCATGGATTGTAAGGCCTCTTTACACATTTCATTTATTGACTCTGTATGTGGCGCAAAATCTTGGTCAAAGCCCTCTGTACCTGAAAGTTTACCATTTTCATCAAATGTTACTGTTGAAAACACACGGTTCACATTTTCAGCTCTAATGTTGACTTGCTGCATTTGATTTCCATTGTTAAGGAACTTCCAGGTAGGCAAACTATCAATTTCCTGATGTGCTTTTTCCATGGCTAATTTTGAAACAGCATTAGGCACTTTAACAATTATTTTTCCAGCATAATTCTTTCTTTCAGATTCTGTTACCTTTTGAGATATTAATATCTCTTCAATATAATCAGCATTAGCTATATTAGCTGCAATTAAATCTTCTCGAAATGGTCCAGCTGAATACATATAAAAATTCCTTACTGTCTTAAAGTATCATATTTAGATTTTAAGGTGGAATGATCTGACAGTGTGTTAAATAATTTTCACTGCGAGGGGTTAAGATAACTGACACCATTGAACAAAGAAAAATTATCCAAATGGCTGTAATATTTCAGGTCAGGAGATTAAATAAGCTGACTAATCATCCCACTATAAAATCAAGCAATTTTAATATAGTCTAAATTTTAAAAACTCCCAGCACGCCCTAAAAATTAATTTGCAAGCAATTAAGTTTAACTGGTTGGCACCTGACACCAGCAATTCCCGACGAATAAACGACAATAATATTGTAAATTTAAATAATTAGCTTAAAAAAACGAGAACAAAAAAACCACAAACACTATATCGTGCTGATAATAAAGACCAATAAAAGCCCTGAAAA